>DATMMY010000079.1:0-5480 GCA_035569515.1 Candidatus Solibacter sp.
GGGTGCAGGTGCGCAGTGGCGCGGCGCTGGTCTCAGGCCGGCTGTTAAGCGTGGAAGAAAAAATCATCAGGAAAGGCAAGGACACAGACGAGCAGCAGAGCACCATCAAATCCCTGGAAATCTCGCTGGTGACCGATGGCGGAGAGGTGCGCACGTTCACGCTCTCCCCTGCCCTGGGCGTGCGAGTGGAAGACCGCGACCTGAACGAAGAGATCACCCGATACCTTGCGTTGGTCAGCTCGGCCCGCGACCAGGACCTGCGCCGCATGACCATCTCCACCGCGGGCACCGGAGACCGCAACGTTTTTGTTAGTTATATCAGCGAAGTTCCGGTATGGAAAAGCACCTACCGCATTCTGCTGCCCACCAAATCCGACACTAAACCGCTGCTGCAAGGATGGGCCATCGTGGACAACACCGTGGGCGAAGACTGGAAAGACGTGGAACTATCCCTGGTTGCGGGGGCTCCGCAGTCTTTTATTCAGGACCTCTCGCAACCTTATTACACGCGGCGTCCGGTCGTCGCATTACCGGAAGCCGCCTTGCTGACGCCGCAAACCCATGAAGGGACCATGGAGGAGAGCAAACCAATGGCAATGCCGCCACCAGCGCCGCCGCCTGCGCCTAAAGCAATGGAGTCTGACCGTCGGCGCATTGATAGTCTCGGCAGGCTAGCTCCTGGGGTTGTGGGCGGCATAGTCACCAAATCTGGAACGAACTCAGTCCACGGGGGAGGATTCGGAGCAGGTAATGGACCCGCTTCTTCCCCTGTAGATCTGGCGGAAGCGGCGGAGCGGGAAGGGTCTTCCACCAATGCCCAGGAACTCGGCGATCTTTTTGAGTACAACCTGAAAGAGAAAGTCACGATCCTCAAGAACCACTCCGCCCTGGTTCCTATCATCAGTTCTCATATTGATGCGGAGAAGGTCACGCTCTGGAGCGCCTCTTCCCCTCGGCCCTTGCGTGCCCTGTGGATCAAGAATACCAGCGGGCTGACGCTGGATAGCGGGACATTCAACATCGTTGACAACAACGCCTTTGCCGGGGAGGGCCTGATCGATCCTCTCAAGCCCCAGGAAAAGCGCCTGCTTTCCTACGCGGTGGACCAGGGCGTGCGAGTTGATCACAAAGACCAGTTGGAAAACCGCCCTGTCACCCACATCCAGATCACGCATGGCGTGATGATCCAGAGGCAGGAGCAGCGCGACCATAACACCTATGCCATTCGCAATTCGAACACTGAGGCGCGGGACGTTGTGATCGAACATCCGGTGCGCCCGGGCTGGAAGCTGCCCGCCGATCTGAAGCCGGAAGAGACCTCGGCGTCGTTTTACCGCTTCCGAATTACGGCCAAGCCCAATGAGACCGCCACGCTGAAGATCGACGAGGTTAAACCGATCGAAACCAGATACGCGCTCTCCAGCCTCACCAGCGCCCAGGTCACCTTATGGTCCAGCGAGAACCTGATCAAACCGGCGACCCTGCAGGCCCTGCAAAAAATCATCCAGCAGAAGAATGAGATTGCCGGCCTGGATCGCGAGATCGAGGCCCGCAAGACGCAGATCAGCTCTATTGATCAGGACCAACAGCGCCTGCGGGAAAACATGAAAGCCCTCAAAGGAAGCGCGGAAGAAAAAGCTCTGTTGCAACGCTATACGCGCGCACTCAATGACCAGGAGGACAAGTTACAGACTGTCCGGGCAGAGATCACCACGCGCGAACAGCAACGCAGCAAGAGCCGCGAACAGCTCGACAAAATGCTGCAGGATCTGACCCTGGATGAAAGCATGTGAAACCGGGGAAGTCCTACCGCGGATTTACGCTGATGAACGCGGATCAGGAAGGACCACGATCAAGATTGGATTGGGGAAGAGCTACTTCATTACTATTATTTTGGCTTTTCTTTGATCAGGTCAGTGACAGGAAGAACATTCAGCGTTTTGGTTTTGATCCGCGTTCATCAGCGTAAATCCGCGGTAAGAATTTCCCCGGGTTTTGCTCTGGCTGAATGCTGACGGCGGAGTGCTGAGTGCTTCCTACTCCACATGCGCAACGAACACTCCGGTCTCCACTTGCCCTGCGCGTTTCACCTGTACATAGATGTGGTAGTCCCCGGATTGGGAGAAACCATAAGGGAACGAAACTTCGGCTGAGGGTGCGCCGTGATTCATGTTCATGCCCATGCTGGTACTCGATCCGGTACTGGGTTCCTGCGCCATCTCAGCAGCAGCCATGGAGACCGAGCCTGCGGGATGCACATGAGCAAACACCTCGCCGTCATCGCGAATGAACGCCGCATGTCCGGCCATTCCCATGTAGCTCTCAAGATCGGTCGCCGGATTGCCGTTCTTGTCCTCAATCCGGAAACGGAACCAGATAGGCTGTTTGGTCTTCAGCGGTGCGGGGTCTCTCTCCCAAACCATACGATAACCACCGGAGAGTTGGGATACCTTCTCCCCGGTTGAAAGATCGGCGCCGCCGGAATCATCATTGTTCAAAGGCTTAACGGCCAAAGACTTGGCGGCTGTTCCAGGCAGATCAATCTCGCCGACTTCAGTTTCGGGGAAGCCGGTCTTATGCACGATATCGGCATAGATGCGGTAATGTCCCGCCGGCACGCCGGGCAAATCCTCGCTGAAATCGCCTGCCTTGAGTTCGCTGGGATGCAAGTGCCAGAAGCTCTTCATATCCGGCATGCGCACCAGGAACAGGTGCATCAAGTGGCCATGATCGGTGACGAGATCATCGAGCCGCAAGCGATCCGCCCTCTCCATACCAAACTGCGTAAGGAAAGCAGCCTCGTTAGGGTTTTTGAGGTGCAACTGCAACGTGCTGCCCGCTTCGAGCGACGACTGAAGGTGCGGGAGCCTATACGACAATTTCGCATTGGCACTGGCTTCCAGGCCCCACCACCAGTTAGCAAAGACCAGCACTCCGATCATGAGAACTGCCGCAACTCCCATGCTGATAAGTCCGCGCCGCCTTTGCGCAGGGGTTGGGTCATTTTCAGGATCCACTTTCGCATCGCGATTGGCGGCTCCAACAATGCCGACAAACCCTGCAACCAGCAACAATCCCAGAACGCTCAACAAAAGGCCGAGCGTCTTTTGCATTTTCGCAGAGGTCGTTGAAACGGCGGGCACCGGAACGGCTAACTCGGCCTTGCCATGCTGTCCATTCACGTTGACCTGCACCTTCCAGGAGCCTCGGTCCATGATCCACAAGTGGCCGTTAAAGAGCTGTGGATCTCCGGTGGACCGCTCTGCCGTATCCGGCTTGGGGGCCAATTTTGCTCCCGGGCCAACCATGCGGAGGGGAAGAATTTCTATCTGGGCCACGTCATTCGACGCGCTGCGCACTTGAATTTCAGCAATACCCGGTATCACGGCAGGTGGACGGATGGTGACCAGCAGATGGTACTGGCCAGCTTGTCCGTCGTAATAAATGTCGGGACTGCCAACGTGCGCGAAACCCGCCAGCGGCAGCAACAGAAGAACGGTCAGTAAGAGCCGATTGCGCATCATCGTGATTGTTTCCGCCATCCCTTAACGGCGCACTTCGCGCATCCAGTTGCCCCCGGTAATGCCCAGGCGCGTAAAGAGAGTGGCGGCGAGAAATGCGAGTCCCAAATTCCCGATGAACTGAAGTGTTGTGCGCTCCAGGGGAAAGAACACATTGCGAGCCTCGGGCGCCGAGGGTGGCATCGCGTAGTAGAGATAATGCGTGCCAAACACCCAGGTGCGAGACGCCGCCGACATAAGGAAGCTGCCAAACGGCCACTGCACAGCCATCAAGACCACCACAAAAGCCACGCCAGCCAGGAGCGACTGCCGCCACTTGCCCCACTTCTTCATTCTTGGCCAGAGAAGGTCCAAAGCAATCGCGGGAAACACGATCAAAACCGGGAAGTAGAGAGGAAGCATATGAGTTACATGCTGGTACACGGGACCAAGCTTAGGTTCTCCGGGAAACAACGGAAGAATCCAAAGCAATAACAGGAAGACGCCCGTGTAGATGGCGGTCATAGTGGTTCTGGCCCAGCGTCGGCCCGAAGCGCGCGCAAAGGCTTCCAGCACAAAAGGCAGCAGGATACTGACCACCATGTACATGCGGGCCGTATGCATGAGCACCCGGCCAGCGTCGTAGAGTTTGATGATCATGTCAAGCATGATCAGCGAGCCGCCGGAGAGAAGCAGCAGCCACTCAAGATGCTTGCGCAATGGCCCCTGGGCGCGGTTCATCTCCCCCAGAATCAGGATTGCGCCTCCCCAGAGAATGCCGCCGATGCCCAGCGCCAGCAGCATATGCGGCGGACTGACAATCTTGACGTCCAGGCCGTAAGCATCGTGCCACCAGTTGTCAAAGGGCGCCGATACCAGCATGGCAGCCCCACCCCACGCGCTGATGAAGGCCCCCAGCGGCCCACGAAATCCCAGCACATTGACGGACGCCCTTTTAGCGGCCTCATCCCGTCCAAACGTGGTCCCGAAAATCAGCGCCGATGAAGAGACGGCGGTAAGGATCGCGCCAAATTGAATCACCAGATGGGCCGGTGTCCAGAAGGTATCGCGGCCAATGGTCTGATGCCATGAGATATCCCAGTACAATCCCAACATGATGCCGGTGGAAGCCGTAATGCAGGACCAGATATACCAGGGAATCGCTCCTGATTTTGACAGGGTCAATCCGGAAGCCCGGGCGGGCGCGTGAGTGGTGATGACCGTGCTGCTCATGACTAACTCCTCAAACGAGTTCTGAGGCCCGCTCTATCGAGCTGGCTTGGCGGCCCAAAGATCTAAGAATCTAAAGACCAGGGATCACAGATGTGAGGTGTCAAAGGATTGCCGCAGCGCAGCCGCAGACCATCCTCACTGTTGACAAGATCGATTATATGAGCAAAGCTCGTATTCTGTTACTCGGATTTAGCATGAGAGGTCGAGCATGTCCAGACAGGCCCAGATCATTGATTTGACAAGAAGAAAGCCCAGACAGGTGCGCGCTCTCGACACGGTTGAGGTCATCTTTGAGGCCACGGCTCGGATTTTGCAGCGGGAAGGCCCTGCGGCGCTCAACACCAACTACATTGCAGAACGCGCCGGGATCAGCGTTGGCACGCTCTATCAATATTTCCGCAATAAAGAGGCAATCCTCGTCGCCATGGCCCGGCGCGAGATAGCTACCGATGAAGCCGCCGTAATCAAGGCGATGTCTGAGGCCGCCGAAGGAAGCGACATTGATCCCGTGCGGCTCGCAATCCGGGCGCTGATCACCGCCTATGGAAAGCGGCGCGTTGCCCGTCGCGCGGCTTTCGAAGCCCTGGTCAGCGAGGGCCTGGGAAACGAGCTGGCGAAATCCGTGCAAAAAATCGCCCAGATGCTGGGCGAGAGAAGCGACCGGCTGCTTCCGGCCCGAACCAGGCCAGTCACGCCAACCAACCTCTTCGTCATTACCCGTGCCGTGAGCGGCATCATGCGCGCCGC
>DATMMY010000080.1:0-2555 GCA_035569515.1 Candidatus Solibacter sp.
GGGGCCATATTCCCGATGTTGGATCTGGCCGGATCCCGCACCGTTCACGCCTGCGAAGTGGCCTCGATCTTCGTTTCTATTTTGGGACAGTCCCAAAATAGAAAAAGCCAGCCCGCTGGACTCCATCTGGGGTTGTTGGATAGTGATCTTTGTTCAAAAGGTTGCAGTCATAGTCCTACTACTTTTGATATGGTTTTCGGAAGAGCCGCTACGCCGCTATATTTTCCTCTTGGTTTTTTTTGAGAAACCCGCATCCCAACACGGCACATTTGAACAGACGCGTTGAAAACATTGGGATTATGGGTGGTGAGCTGCTTTTTGGTGCCGACTCAAGGTCGATTTGTGCCACCTTGATCCGTCTGAATCTTAGAGAGCGGCACGGCACGCCTGCTCAATCTGTTCCGCCAAGCGTCGTGCTTCGCGGTCACCTTCAACCCGCAAACTATGCGTAATTGCCAATGCATCGGCGCGGGTGGGATTGGGAACGGGCACGCTGCTCCACAAGGCTCGCGCCCCGAATTTCTCAAAGGCGCGCCGGTAGAGGATTATGTAGTCGTCCTTTTCTGTCAATTCGGCGCTCATAATGTCTTTTCCTGGCACAGCAGCTTCACCGTGGTCGATTATAGTTGAGGCGGCGATGGGGGGCCAAAACGGTTGTCCCGGTAGCGATGCGTGTGACTCTCAAACATCTTTGGCTAGGGTTCTAATCTTCCCATTCTGACGAGTGCGGTTCCAGCGTGGAGGTGGTCATTCCGTGAATCGTCGTCAGAATCGGAGTGGGGATTGGAGCCAGGATCTCCATCCGGGCTGTTCCACAATGCCGCGACGGGGACGGAATCGGGATCGACTTTGTCGCTGAATAACATTTGATTTTTGCGGACGCGGCGCTGCTTGTCCACATAGGCCTTGATCACCTGTGACGCTGTCCGGCCGGCAATGGCGCTGTTGACTCCCTGCTCAAGCAAAACCACTACGACGATTTCAGGATTTCTGCGGGGCGCTACTCCGGCAAACCATACGTTATCGTTGAAGCTGCTATCGACCTTTCCCTTGTTGGCTTTGCGAAAGTCATGGCTTACCACCTGCGCCGTACCTGTCTTGCCGGCAAAATCGATTCCCTGGAGATGCGCCGAGCTTGCTGTGCCTCCGGGAGTAAGCACGGCCGCCATGGCATCGGTAATGGCGATCCAATTCTGCTGATCAAGTTGGACATGTACAGGAGCGTCTTCCTGGGCCGGCTTGTTGTCTTGCGTCTGCAGTTGGCTGGCAGCCACCGCATGAGGACGATAGAGCACGCCGCCCATGGCAATCCCGCCGATGGCCCGGGCCAGTTGAATGGGGTTGGCGGCCACTGCGCCCTGGCCGATTCCCACGGAGATGACCTCTCCCGCATACCATTTCTGGCGGAAGGTCCTGACCTTCCATTCTTCTGAAGGCATCACCCCGCTGACTTCGCTGGGCAGGTCAATCCCAGTCTTCTTCCCCAGACCCAGGGCAGACGCCCATTTTGCGATCTTCCCAATGCCCAGCCGCTCCGCCAGCGTAAAGAAAAACGTATCGCAAGACTTATAGATTCCGTTATGAAGGTCGGTAACGCCGTGAACTCCGTGGCAGTGGTAATAATGGCCGTAGAACGTACCGCCTCCGCCACAGTTCACCTTCAGGTTCTGGGCAATGCCCTCCTGGAGGCCAGCGACCGACATAATGATCTTGAACACCGAACCAGGCGCCAGTTGCGCCTGAATCGCCTTGTTCATCAGGGGATGAGCAGGATCATTCACCAGATGGTTCCATTCGGCGCGGGAGATGCGTACCGCAAAATCATTCGGGTCGAACGTGGGACGGCTGGCCATTGCCAGAATTTCTCCCGTCCTGGGATCCATGGCCACAATGGCCCCATTCTTCCCTTCCAGCGCCTGCTCCGCCGCGATCTGGATGTCCAAATCCACCGTCAGCTTCAGCGGCGTGCCTACCACCGCCGCGTCCTCGCTCAACTTGCCCTTTTCCCTTCCCTTGCTGTCCACCAGCACACGCCGCGAACCGTTCTTGCCCATCAGAATGTCGTTGTAATACTGCTCCACCCCGGATTGCCCCACGATGTCGCCACGCTCATACAGATCAAACTTGGGCGAGTTCAGCATGTCTTCACTCACCTCGCCTACATATCCGATCAAATGCGCCATGAATCCGTTCTTCGGATAGAGCCTCCGATGCACCATGATGGTCTCCAACTCCGGAAACTCATCTTTGTGCGATTCAACGAACGCCCGCTCGTCGGGAGTAATGTCGTCTTTAATGATGATCGGCTGAAACACCGGCGCGTGCGCAAGCTGATAGCGTCGCACCTTCTCCCGGATTTCATCGGCAGTAATGTTAAGACCTTGGGCAATTTTTTCTGCATCGGCATTCAAGTCACGCGCCTGATCACGCAACAACATTGCAGAAAACGATGGATAGTTGTCCACGATGATGCGGCCTTCACGGTCGAGGATCTTGCCCCGTGGCGCAAGAATTGGGACACGCCGGACACGGTTCTGCTCGGCGCGCGTCTCGTA
>DATMMY010000081.1:0-16690 GCA_035569515.1 Candidatus Solibacter sp.
TAGATATGACGGCGCAAGATCCGTACGCCCAGGGCGCCGAGCAGTGACAGCAACAACTCAACTGCGATTACGCTTGCCGGGATTCGGAGCCAGGTATCGGCGGGAAGAACGAATTGAATCAACAGGAGCAGACCGGAAAAAGCCACGTAAGATTGACCGGTACGGAAGGCGTCGCGCAGTCCGATATACCGCCATTGAATCCGGTGGAGACGAAATAAAAAATTTGATATCAGGCGGCCTGCAACGATTGCAAGCAGAACTGCCCAGAACCGGTACCCATCCAGCGGAATCTTCCCAGAATAGCCAATCAGACAGGCGAAATAGAACGCAACTCCCACCACCACCCCATCGAGAGACTGTTGGTTGGTGCGAGAATATGGGTCGTACGGCATCGGTCACTCCTTAACGTCCTTCTTTGGTATGAAGAGATTTTGCATGCAGGGCATTCTTGGCGCGGGACGGCAACTCTTCCCCGCCCGTCCTAGAAGCTGTCTCCGTGTGGGCCTCTGAAATACCGATTTTCGGCATTGGGCCCCGGGGCATCACGCGCAGCGTCATCAAAATGAGAGCAAGATCAAGGCGGGGCGAGATACGCCGTATGTATTCAAGGTTTAATCTAAGTTTGTCCGGTAAGACCACTTCTCTATAGAAACTTTCGCGGTCAGGCGCAGAGGCCAGGATCTCCTCTTCATTGCGGTACTGGAGAGCAGCCAGGTCCGTGATTCCCGGACGAACTGAAAAGACCGCTCTCTGTTCTTCCGTGTAAACCCGTACGTAGAATGGGAGTTCCGGCCTTGGTCCCACCAAACTCATGTCGCCTTTCACCACGTTCCAGAGTTGGGGTAGCTCATCCAGCTTCCATCGGCGCAGGTACTTGCCAATGCCCGTGATCCGCTGGTCCCCCGATGCGGTAATGCTGGGCCCCAGACTGTCAGCTCCCACAATCATGGAACGGAATTTCCAGATTTTGAACGTCTTTCCGCCTCTGCCCACCCGTACTTGGCGGAAAAATACCGGCCCCCGCGAACTGCACTTCACCACCAGGGCGATCAGCAGCAGCAACGGCGCAAGCACCAGCAAGCCCGCAGTCGCTCCTGAAACATCCAGTAGCCGTTTGCCGTAACGGTGGTAAAGCTTGTGTTGAGATTGCAAACTGCCCCCGTCCATTTCACAATCAGCGGCCAAAGGCCTGCACTACCTCAGAAACCGATGTTATCACCGCCTCTATCTCCGCACTGCTCATGGTGGGGAAGATAGGCAAAGAAAAGGCACGTGCATATTCGGCTTCAGCCTGGGGAAAATCTCCGGGGCGGTAGCCGAACCTGTTCTGATAGAAGGGATGCAGGTGAAGCGGGATGAAATGCACGCTGGTGCCGATTCCCCGCCGCTTCAACTCCGAGACAAACGCGTCACGGCCAATCGAAAGCCTCTCCGTCCGGAGCCGCAGTACATAAAGATGCCATGAGGTCTTGCGGTCGGTATAGCTTTCCGGCACCTGGAGCGCCTCCATGCAGGAAAAGGCCGCAGTGTACCGATCCGCAATCGCCTGCCGCGCCGTAGAGAGGTCGTCGCATTTCCCCAGCTGCACCAGTCCAATGGCCGCCTGGATGTCGGTCATGTTGTACTTAAAGCCGGCATCGAGCACCTGGTAAAACCAGGAACCATCACCGCTGTAACGCTTCCAGGCCTCGCGTTCAATCCCGTGCAGCCGCATAATCCGCATGCGTTCGGCAATCTGGTCGTTGGCGGTGGTCAGCATTCCCCCTTCGCCGGTGGTGAGTGTTTTGGTGGCGTAAAAGCTGAATGCGGTTATCTCACTCAACGCGCCAATGGGCGTGCCCCGGTAAGAAGCGGGCAACGAGTGCGCGGCATCCTCAATCACGCGCAATCCATGCGTCGAGGCCAGGCCTTGTATCTGCTCCATTTCGCAGGGAACGCCGGCCAGATGTACGGGAATGATTGCCTTGGTGCGGGAAGTGATTCGCCGCACCGCATCTACGGGGTCAAGATTCATGGATGCCGGCTCCACATCCGCCAGCACCGGCTTGGCGCCCAGATAGCAAACGACCTCTCCAGTCGCGGTAAAAGTCGTGGTTGGCAGCAGGACCTCGTCCCCCGGTTGAATTCCAACGGCCTCTAACGCAAGGTGAAGGGCAGCCGTGCAGGAGGAGACCGCGATCGCATGGCGTGCTCCAACATATGCGGCAAACTGCCGTTCAAACTCAAAGGTCCGCGGGCCCATGGTGAGCCAGCCGGAACGGATCACCTCCGCAGCCGCCTGCGCTTCCTGCTCGCCCACCGCAGCCACATGGAAGGGCACAGTCATCACATCTGACTTTTGACTCATGGTTTTCCCAAAGATGTTCAATAGTTTAGGCCTTACCAGGCTTCCGCAACAAACATAAAAGGTGGGTGCAAAGGGGGCGCACCCGAGATAGTAAATAGTACAGTACAACGGAGAGCGGCGCTATCATCCTGCCCAGGGGTGGAGCAAGAGTGACGCGCCTGGTCCTCATCGGGAGGCCGGGAAACAACGTCCGAATTTCCCGCCTGCCAATCCCGCGAACGTCAGGATTCTTAGGATTGTTGAAACTGAAGTCGTACCAGAGAATGCGGCCTCCTGGAACCAGAACACGGACCATCTCCGCAGCAATCGCGCGCTTTACATCTTCATTGAGAATGGAGGTAAAGAGAGTGAATTGGAACACAAAGTCAAAGCTGGAATCCGGGAACGGCAAACGGGTTGCGCTCCCGCAAATCACCTTCAAGTGGGGCGCGAGACGGCGGGCGAGGTTCACTTTGTCGTCGAGCAGGTCAATACCCGTCAGGAGCTCCGGATCGGCGCCATATTCCAACAATTGCCTCATGGTGTCGCCACGGCCACAACCGACATCCAGGATTCTCAATCCGACGAGCGAGGTCAGCCCCTCGGAACGGAGCAGTGAAGCCATCTCCTCTTCCCGTTCATGGGCGCTGCAAAGGGTAAAAGGATCGGTGCGAGCGTAACGTCCGGCTGGAATAGACTGTTGGCGACGCGCGTAGGCGGCCCGAACCCGTTCATCTTCAGCGTCCGCCGAGGAGGGAAGAACCGCTCGATCTGTAGCGTTCTTGATCATACCGCGCGATGCCGTCTTCATAAGTGGTCTGGCCGTTCGGCTGTTTGCGCCAGATCTCGGATTTATCTGTACCACGCAGCTCTTTCCGCCGATGCTCGGGTAGCTAGTAGCCAGCAGCTAGTAGCTAGAAGCTGCGCCTAGTAACTCACAATCTTTTCTCCGCGAAGAACCTTCACTATACCAAGGAAGAAGCCTACATTGGCCAGACAAAAGGCAAACGGGTATCCGAATACCCACGCCGGCTCGCCTTTCCACGCCCGCCGCCATCCAATACACGCCGCAAGATAGAAGGCGATTTGAAGAGCGCACAGCGTTACCCAATGACCGCGCATGGCCAGCAGAAGATTTGTGACCAGCAAGATCGCCAAAAAGAAAGGAGTCAGCCATCTCAGCAGCTTGTGTGAAACCAACGCCCATGAAGTCAGCGGAAAGCGGAACGGGTTCAGGACGCCGGGCCGGGCTAGCGTTCCCGTCCAGTTACGCGCAGTCATCCTGATGCGGGCGCGCAATTCTCCATGGATGCTGTTGGGCATGGTGTCGTATACGATCACGCGAGCGTCCTGGACTACCCGGTATCCTTGCAAGCGAACGTCGAGCGGCAGCACGCAATCATCGCCATACATCACCGGGAGAGGACGGTACAAATCCCGGCGCATCATCAGCAACTGTCCGCTGCCCGTTGCCAGGATGCCCAACTCGGACTCCAGCTTGCGCAGGAAAAGCTCGAAACGCCAGTACATTCCCTGCCCTTCAGCCACGGCGCTGCCGGGCTGGCCCAGATAAACATCGGCGGTAACAAGGCCAACCTGCAGATCGGAGAAATTTTCCATCACCAGCTTCAGGGTGTCGGGCCGCGTGCGGGTGTCTGCGTCGGTGAAAAACAGGATCTCGCCGGTTGCGTTCTCTACCGCGAGATTCTGAGCGCCGCTCTTGCCCAACCGGCCTTGGCCGGCCAGCAAGCGGATGCGGGCATCGCGCTTCGCAAAGTCATCGACAATCTCCTCAGTTCTATCGGTCGAGTTGTCCGAGACGACCAGGATTTCCAGCCGGTCCGAAGGATAGTCGAGGTTGGCGCAGTCAATCAGCTTGGCGGCGATTTTTGCTTCTTCGTTTCGCACCGCGATGATGATCGAGATCCGGAGAGGATCCTGCGGGGCTCGGGCGATCTTTCGTGCCAAAAAGCTCCTCAAGAGCAGTAGAACCATCGGATAACCCGCCCACGTATAGGCAAGCAGTAAAAACGCAATTACAAGCACCAGCCGTTCCAAACGTCCCCCGAAGAAAATCATTTTTGCATGAAACCCGAAATAAGTTTCCTAAAGAAACAGATGCAGGCCGAGCCTGCAACTCATTGGATTCAAAGGTGTATCATATTGGTCAATTTTGCGGGAATGAAGCTCACAATTTAGAAACGGGTTCGAAGGTTGTGATATCCCAGGTGCCCGAGGGGGAAACGGGCCTTTAGCAAACCTGTGTCCTCGGGGCTCGCCTCACATCTTCGACATTTCCCACGCCTTACCTGCCTGGGCAACGCTGTTCCGCTCCTTCGACAAGCTCAGGCTCTGCCGGGCTGGGAGATCCACGGCCACATGTGGATGGCAATCCAATCTGGAACTCTCCGGCGCAGTTCAATTACTTCTTGCCCGCAGCCCGCCTTGCAACCTGGGCCCTGGCCCGCGCGTTCTGCCTTTTAGCCCGGGCGGCGGGTATGTTAGCACGCCGGCCGTGGGCATTTCCGCCACCATGCTTATTCTGCATTCTTGCCTGTCTATAAGCATTTTTCGCCTGTTGCGTCGCAGTACATCCGGCTTGCGCATGGTTGTGAGCGCCACACGCGCCACAGGCGCACTGTATGACGTAAGACGAGTTTGCTCTTAACTGTGCAACCTCAGGACGCCCCGGAACCATTGCCGGAGGAGCCCCGGGAATTAACACTGGCTGAACTTGGTTTCTGACGTGAACTCCCTGCGAGGAACGCCCGGGAAGGGCCGGCGGCATGGCCACGGGAGGCCGCATTGGCTGCATGACTCCGGGCCCCGGCTTAACTGTCGGGTTGGCCGGCATTGCAAAACGTGGAGGAGGAGCATTAATCCTCGGACTTACAAGCTGACCCTGATTGAACAGCCGGGATGGAACACCGGCAGGCTGTCTTGCAGGTTGCACCGGAGTTCCAAACGGCATCGGCTTATGAAGTGCCGCTGCCGGCCTGGAGATCGGCTTGCCATTCCCGCTCGTCCCTGGCATTGAAGGCGATCCAACTTTTTTCAAATCCATTTGTCACGTCCGTCCGCAACTTGGCCAATTCTCACACTGTATAAGAAGTGGTGGCAGCCAGTATGCTCCTATTTTAGAGGCCAAATCAAGTTGACCGCTTGGGACCATCCGTAAAACGGGGGATTCCCTTCCCCGGCAGATACCGGTGCCAGCTGGAGTCACTACCGTTTCAATTAGGGATGCATTCGGTCCTGGTTAGACCGGTGCATCTCAGTTTATGTAGGTTTGCTCTCCTGCGGAGAAGCACCAATCAAACAATTCACCCCGTAATGTTGCTGTTGTTGATCAACTCTCGCTACCATGCCCTTGGTTAGTGTGGAAAGACGCGATGAAAAGCGCCTGTGTAGAGTACTGTTCGCCAGAGAAATGACGACCACCATCCCTAGGGATTGCGGGAAAAGGTTCTTTGACAACCAAATATTTAAGATGAACAGCTTCTGGGAGGTACAGGGGCTGGCCACGGTAGTACGAGTGCGCCAGCCCCAACGCTGTGTCCAGACCGTTCCAAGACAGGCTCCTATAGTTACCAACTAGTACACCCACCCCTTTTGGATACTCCATGGCTACTCTATGGCTACTCGCCTCAAAAAAACCTTTGGAATCTTCCAATGAAAGTCAGGGCTTATTCAGGTGCGCTGGACTTGGGCAACCAGGGTGGACGCCTTAAAATCCTTCAACATCAACTCCAGTCCGCCAAAATCAGGATGGGAGTTTACGCCCACGGTAAAAGCCAGATCCAAATTGTCCCCCTGCTGATAGGGCGCGGCCTGGAGCCGTTGCGCCATGCGCCAGCCGACGGCTTCGTAGTTAAAGCTGGATCTCGTCTCTGGCAGCTTCTGGTTCACTCGAAACTTGACGTGCTTTTCTTTGATGATCTTGGGTGGCAGGAGCAGATTCACTTCCCTGCTGGAAAATACCGGCTCGGGATTGCCGTGGCCGAAAGGCTCGAGTTGCTTCAGGGTCTCGAGCAACTCCGGCGTGACTCCGCTCAGGGGGATTTCCGCGTCGATCTTCAGCTCCGGCACAAAATCATCGAGAGTAAGACGGCTGCGGGCGAACTCATCCAGGCGTTGCTTGAGTTCCATGACATCTTTGCTCGGCAGCGCGAAGCCTACGGCATGAGCGTGGCCGCCGAAGCGGGTGAAGAGCCCGTGGCAGGACTCAAGGGCATCCAGCAAGTGCAGTGCAGCAATCGAGCGGCCGGAACCGTGGGCCTCTTCACCATCAATGGCAATCACCAGGGCCGGACGGTTGGTCTTTTCCACCACGCGCGAAGCGACAATGCCGATCACGCCCCTGTGCCAGCCTTCGCCATCAAACACCACGCACGACTTCTCTCCCATCTCCGGATGGCTGGCAAGCTGGGCCTCAACTTCCGCCATGATTCTGGCTTCTTCATTCTGGCGCTCGGTATTGAGCAGGTTCAGCTTCTCTGCAATCTCTCGGCAACGCGATTGGTCTTTGCAGGTAAACAGCTCAATCACGTCGCGGGCCACATCCATGCGCCCGGCGGCATTGATGCGTGGACCAAGGCGAAAGCCCACATCGCCGGCGCTCAGGGCACGGCCGCTTTGGGCGAGTCCGGAGACCTCCATCAGCGCTTTAAGCCCTCCGTTGACTGGACGCCGCAGGCCTTCCAATCCCAATTTGGTAATCGTCCGGTTCTCGGCAACCAGGGGGACGGCGTCGGCGACGGTAGCGATGGCTACCATTTTCAGGAATGACGGAATGAGTCTCGCCTGGTCAGGCTCGTCTTTGAACTTTGCAAAGAGAGCCTGCGCAACCTTGAGCGCCACACCCGCCCCACAAAGCGCCTTGCAGGGATAGCCGCAGCCATGCTGATTGGGATTCAGCACGGCCAAAGCTTTTGGAACACCTTCATTGGCCTCGGGCAGGTGATGGTCGGTAACAATCAGATCAATTCCCACGCGCGTGGCGGTCTCTGCCGCTTGAAAGGCCCGGATTCCCGTATCGACGCTGATGACCAGCTTGACGCCCGCAGCCGCAGACCGCTCAATGACGTCATCTTTCATCCCGTAGCCCTCTTTAATCCGGTGCGGGACATGAAAATCAGCCATTCCCCCACACAGCTCGATGGCGGTTTTCAGGATTACCACGGCAGTGGTGCCATCAACGTCATAGTCGCCGTAAATCAGGATTTGCTCGCGATTGACGATTGCGGCGCTCAGACGCTCGACCGCCTCCCGCATTCCCAGCATGAGATAAGGCGAGTGAAGCTGGCCAAGCGACGGCGCAAGAAAAACTTCTGCCTGTTCAGCGGTGACAATCCCGCGCAGGACCAGAAGACGGGCCACGAGAGGAGAGAGCCGCGCCTCGGAGATGAGCCGGGTTACGATTTCGGAATCGGGAGTGAGATGGTTCCAACGCATGGGTAAAGCCGCAGTTAGGTGTTGATCAGAAAGGGCAATGCTTCACAGCTTACGAAAAATTCGCATTTCGGACTTGGTTTGTATCATGGCATGACTTCAGTCGTGCCGAAAGTGCTTAAATCAAACTGGGCTAAAGAGCGTGTGTGAGAACTAGAGATTGTCGAAATCCTCTGTCAACCCACCAACTTGTCATCCTGAGCGTAGCGCCACAAATTACATCGATCAACATGAGTCAATGGCGCGGAGCCGAAGGACCCCGAAGATCGTTGCTATACGGATACTGCATCAAGGCGTTCTCACGAGGACAACTTGGCGCAACACAAACGTACAGTTCAAACGAGAGAACTCCCTGATGCAGAATCGACTGATCAAACATCATGGGGCCCTTCACTACGCGCCCATCAGGTACGTTGCCTTAAGCACAACGCTGCGCTTCGTTCAGGATGACACATCTATAAACAATGCACCCACCCAAAGACTCCTTCGAGTTCTCACACATGCTCTTTAGCCCCTCAGGTCTCGGACGAACTCGAAACCGGGCTCAGCTTTCCTGCTCGTCATCGTCAATCAAAATCCCCTCGAAATCGTCGGCCGTAGATTCAAGCCGCTCGAAGTTTTCGTACCACTCGGTGGAAATCGTGTACATGAACATGACTCCCTGGCAGGGAAAGCCAAGCTCAAGGTGTCCTACTTTGCCGACAAAGTTTTTGAGCCAGCGTGCCTCTTCCACGTCTTCGTCGGTCAGGTAGGAGCAATCTTCCAGGCGGTCCACCAGGAAGTCCACTTCCTCAGCTTCCAGGGTCTCGTGGCGCATGGTGACAAAGGTTACGCCCGAGGCTTTGGCGAGTTCGACAAAGTCTTTCCAGGAGTCTAATTGGTCTTCCTCGGGTGACGTCCACAGGACGCCGGCGGCATCTTCGTTTACGATCCCGGGGAAACGTTTCATGCCATGGCCTTCAATGAAGGCAATCATGTCGTCTTTGAGGTTGTTCAAGTCTTGTTCCATGCGATGTCTATAACATCATATCGCTTCCGGGGCCCTCCAACTAGATGGGCAGCAAATCCATCCCTAAGGGCAGGGCCAGCGTAGCTTCACAACCGGCGCGGTCCTTGCGGTTGGCCAGTTGCACGGTGCCTCCGTGGGCTTCGGCGATCTGGCGGCTCAGAATCAGCCCGATGCCGCTTCCGCCACGTTTCGTAGTAAAAAACGGGACAAACAAATTGTCACTATTGAGCAGCCCCGGGCCTTCGTCCAGAACAAAGACTTCAATGATGTGCCCATTTAGCTTCCAGCCGACCTCGACGGACCCTGGTTGGCTGAGCGAAGCATCCAGCGATGCGTCCACGGCATTGCGTATCAGGTTGATGAGAAGTTGCTCAAGCTGGTCGGGGTCGGCATCCACGGTAACTCGGGGGCCGGGGCGCACATGCACCGCCAGCCTGCTCTCCAAAGATGAGGCCCGTTGCACCACCGTTTCAATTTCAATCGGCACCTTAGAGGGCGCGGGCATGCGGGCAAGCTGGGTATAGACCTGCATGAAGCGGCCCAGCGATTCAACCCGGCTTTCGATCACGCGAAGGCCCTGCTGCATGTCTTGCTGGAGATCATCAGGCAGTCCCGCCCGTCCGGCGATTGAGGCAAGCGTGCCGGCGATGGACTTGATAGGAGCCAGAGAGTTGTTGAGTTCATGGCCGAGCACGCGAATCAGCCTCTGCCACGCCTGCCGCTCCTCTTCACGCAAGGCCCGGCTCATATCGGAGATGATCAGCAGTTGGTGAGGCTTGCCTGTCTCCCGAAAGCTGGTGTGGCTCACGGCCCAGCGCCCATGCTTGCCAGGAAAAGTCGTCTCCACGGTCTGGGACTGGGGCGCATCCAGAAATCCCTTCAGTCCCAATTCTTCAGCGGTCAATCCCAGCAATCGCGGCGAGATCCTTCCCATGAGCTGCTCCCCGGCACGGTTCACAATCCGCAACCGCTGCTGCTGATCAAAGGTGAAGACAGCTACATCAATCTCCATCAGGACTTTTTTCAACAGTGCGGTAGCTTCCACGGAGCTGATTTTCTGGTACTGGAGCCGGTCCGCCATGGCGTTCAGTTCAAAGATCAAGTCCGCAAGGGCATCTTCCCGGCCGCCTCCGCGCACACGGAAGGAGAAATCCTCCTCGCGTACTCCGGCCACCATGTTGGAGAGAGTCTGGAGTGGCCTGACTACCTGCTCCTGCAAAACGGAGCCGCCAATAAACCACGCCACCACGATAACTAGCGTCAGGGTCCATTTGAGTTCAGGGGAGTGATTGCCAAACCACAGCAACAATTCGGCAATCAGGGCGCCGGGAAGGCTGATGAGCAGGGCGAGCAACCAGATTTGGGTGTCATACCTGAGTCTGCGTTTGGCCGGAGGAGTTGCTTCGACGAACGGGCTTTGGGGACTAGAGGCCATATTTTTCCATGCGGCGATAAAGGGCGCTACGGCTCAACCCCAGCGCCTCCGCCGCATGGCTAATGTTTCCGGAGTGGCGGGCCAGGGCCTTCTTGATCAGAAGAAGTTCCACGTCTTCAAGACTCATCTCTTCGATCTTTGCGGAACCGGCCTTGTCGCTCTCCAGGCCAAGATCACTTACCTGGATCTGACTCAAAGTGCTCATTAGGACGGCGCGCTCAATGGAATGGTCCAATTCACGCACGTTTCCCGGCCAGGGATGGTCCAGCATGCGTTGCATGGCGGCAGTCTCAAAACCCTTTACCTGTTTTCTATAGCGCTCTGCATACATTTTCAAGAAGTGCGAGGCCAGCAGAGGTATGTCTTCTCGCCGCTCACGCAACGGAGGTATATGGAGCTCCACGGTATTCAGACGGAAAAGAAGATCGGAACGAAAGCGGCCTTCCGCGCTTTCCTGCTTCAAGTCCGCATTGGTGGCGGAAAGCACGCGAACATTGACCTTGCGTGTCTTGGATGAGCCCACACGCTCCATCTCCCCGGTCTCCAGCACGCGCAGCAATTTAGCCTGCTGTTTAAGCGGGACGTTGGCAATCTCGTCGAGAAAGAGCGTCGCGTGATCGGCCAGCTCAAAACGCCCGACGCGGTCGGCACGCGCATCCGTAAATGCCCCTTTCACGTGGCCAAACAGCTCGCTCTCAAAGGTGCCTTCCGGCAGGCCGCCGGTATTCACTGTCACCATGGGCCGCGATGCCCGAGCGGAGAGCGCATGGAGCGTCTGAGCCACTACCTCTTTGCCGGTCCCATGGTCTCCGGTGATCAGCACATTGGCATCGCTGGGACCGATCCGGCTCATCAGCGTAAGCAGCGGCTGGATGGCCTTGGACTCCGCAATGAACACCGGACGATTGTGGGCCCGAAGCAGATTGTTTTCCGCCTCCAACCGCTCTGCCCTTCGGATAGTCCGGTACAGATCCACCTGGGTCCGAAGAATCGTCAGCAACCGCTGATTGTCCCAGGGCTTTTGCAAAAAATCGCGCGCGCCGCGCCGCATGGCCTCCACGGCCAGCTCCACACTGCCCCAGGCGGTCATAACCACCACGGGAAGCTTGCTATCCATGGCCTGGATTTGGGACAGCAGATCAATTCCTTCCTGGCCGGAGGTGGTGTCCCGCTGATAGTTGAGGTCCATCAGCACTACGTCAAACTCGTTGCTTTGCAGGGCTTCCAGTAAGGCGGCGGGGTTGCTCACGGTTTCGGCGAGATAGCCTTCGGCTTTCAGCAGCAGGCGCAGCGCCTCCCTCACGTCGGCCTGATCGTCTGCAACCAAAACACGCGTCCGCTGTGTTTGCGCCGGAGCTGCCGGTACCAATTCTTCTACTTTACTCAAACCGTCACTCCCTCAGTGAACGTCATACCACCGCGCTTTCAACCACCTTAGTGTCATTCACAATCCATCCATCCTTAAGCTGGATGATCCGGCTGCCGAACGACGCATTCACTTCCGAGTGCGTCACCTGAATGATGGTGGTGCCTTGTTGATTCAACTTCCGGAATAGCTCCATGATTTCCCGGGCCTGGTCGGAATGCAGATTACCGGTGGGTTCGTCCGCCAGGATGATCTGCGGATTCCCAGCCACGGCCCTGGCCACGCCCACCAACTGCTGCTGACCTCCGGAGAGCTGGTTGGGATAAAGGTCCTTCTTGCCCACGATCTGAAAACGGTCGAGGATGTCGGCCACCATCGCCGCACGCTGAACGCGGGGAATATCACGGTAGGAAAGAGGAACGTCGATATTCTCTTGCACCGTCAGGTTGTCCAGCAAATGATAGCTCTGAAACACAAAACCAATGTGCTTGCGATTCAGGTCCGCCCTTTTCTTGCGGTCGAGCTTGTGGACGGTCTTCTCTAAAAGCATGTACTCCCCGGTCCAGCCATCGTCCAGCAATCCGACAATGCTCAGCAGCGTGGTCTTACCCGCCCCGGAAGGGCCCATAATGGTGACAAACTCGCCCTGTTTTATTTCCAGATTAATGCGGCGCAGCAGCCAGATTGCCCCTGCCGGGCTCTTGACGGTTTTTTCAATATTGGTCAATTGAATCATGAAGTCTTCTCGTTTGAGTTATCTCAATACTATTCCGAAACCAACAAATTACCCAAAGCACCGCTTTCATTCACTATAGTTCAGTCGCTTGATTTCTTATGATGGCCTTCTCGTCAGGCTGGGCCAACGCGCACAAATTCCTCCGCCTGCGGCTTCCCACACCGGACGTTTACAATCAATCAGCGAATATGCGGCAACGATTCCCCGGCAAGAATGTTCCGGGAATGCTCTCTCAAACCGCGCTCGGATCGGCGGTGGCTCCGCTCTCGTGCAGCGCTCCTAATGCCCGGGCTGCGTTCTTGCGGGCCTCCGGCAGCGGTGATGTTTTTAAAACATGGATAAGCGGCTGAATGGATGCAGGGCCAATTCGCACCAGTGCCAGGGCGACCTCTTCTCCCAGAGTAGATTTGCGCTCTTCGACGATGTACCGGTATTGAGATGAATCCACCAGGGTCTTGTCTCCCAGCAACCCAGCCAGGGAGTCTATGACACAAGCCTCCAGCGAAGGCTGCTGGCTGAGCCAGAAGGCGGCGGCGGCTTTTTGCTGGGCGCTTCCGCTCTTGATGATATTGACTCGTCGGGCAGTCACATCTTGAGATTCCACCTTCGGAGTTGACCGGCTCCTGTTGGAACCGAAGCCTGTCGAAACAAGCGAAGCCAGCGCTACTAAGGTCACCATGGCGGTCTTTTTGGCGTTTTTCATACAAATCTCTCTCCCATACAACGGAGTAGCCGACCTTTTGGTTCCTACAATAATCGCACTTTTCGTGCCGAAAGTGTATATCTTGTAAGTTGTTGAAAAATATACACACTTCGTACTAGGCTCTGGGAAAAGAGGACGCCTTTGGTGTTCGCTCCCGAATTGAGCTGTTCGAAACCGCACAGTAAACAGCCGGAACCAAAAACTTCCCTAACCCCCGTTATGACAAATGGCGACGGGGCAGCTGAGCCCGAGCCGCTGCCATAGCAAGCCCTAGCGAGGTCTTTAGGCACAGTTGGTTCTACTCGGGAATGAGCTTATAATCTGGCCAAATGACGGGCCGCGCATCATCTACGGTCCTCGAACTCGAGCAGCGCCTTCGCCAGCTTACGCTGTTGCAAGAAGCAGTTCGCAAGGTCAATTCCACCCTTGATCTCGATCAACTACTCAGCGAAATCGTTGTGGATCTCGCCGAAGCTTTCGGCTGCAATCGCACATGTCTCTTACTGCTGAATGAGGCCGGCAGTGAACTTGAGATCATCGCGATTCATGGTTTTGATACCGTTCAGAAGGGAGACCGCTTCAAGCGGGGCAAAGAGGGCATGGTTGGTCACGTCTCGGTCACCGGAGAACCGATGTATGCACCGGATGTCCGATGCAATCAGTTCTACTTCAACTGCGAGCCTTCCACGCTTTCTGAAGTCGCTATCCCGCTCTATTGCAAACAGCGCCTGATCGGTGTGATGGATGCCCAGAGTCCGCAGTTGGCGGGATTTTCGCCGGAACAGCTTCAGCTTCTGACTGCGTTTGCCGACAGCATTGCCAGCGCCATCGAAAACGCCCGGCTGTTTCGTGCCGAGCGGTTGCAGAAAGAGCGCATCCTTAACGAACAGGATGAAGCGCGCATGATCCAGTCGGCGCTTCTGCCGCTATCGCATCCGTCGCTTCCTGGTTACAAGATTGAAGGTAATTGTGTGCAAGTGCGCGCTGTGGGAGGGGACTGGTACGACTACGTGCCGATCGATGACCATCGCGTGGGAATCGTATTGGGAGATGTATGCGGCAAGGGCATGGCTGCAGCGCTTCTGATGTCGGCCACGCGGTCGATCGTTCGCCGCAACATCACTGGCGGCTGCAGTCCTTCCGACGTTTTGCGAGGAGTCAATGCATCGCTGCGTGCAGACTTCCCACCCGGCCGTTTCGTTACGCTGATCTACGCTGTGCTCGATGCAGGGCGCCACACCGTGACCTTCGCGAACGCAGGACACCTGCCGCCTGTGGTACGCCGCGGGGCGGATTGCTCCTGCGTTTACACCGATTCAGGTTTGCCGCTGGGGATTTTCGACAGCGATTTTTCTGAAAGCCAAGTTCAAATGGATCGCGGTTGCAGCATCGTCTTTTACACGGACGGGATCGTTGAAACCACCGACGCAGCCGGCAACGAGTATGGTCTCAGCCGCCTTTCCCGGGCACTGGCGATGGATTCTCCATCTGCGCGTGGCCTGACTGACGACGTGATCCATTACAGTCGTGGCCAAAGCCTGGCGGACGATGCAACCGTTGTGCTGATACACCGCAGTGCAGATGGAGTGAGCCGCTAAATATGCTCTTCCTTCATCGAGATCATTGGTAGCAGGAGCACCGGCGCTTTCAGGAAATCAAATTTGTTGATCGCTTTCACCGCGCGCTCGGCCGTGGCTTCGACGATTGGCTCCAGCGTGATCACAAAAGACAGGCCATCCTTGGGCATGTGCGGTTCCTGAATTACGGAATCGATGTTGATGCCCTCGTGGGCGATCGCTTCGGCTGTGCGCGCGAGAATTCCAGGCCGGTCCTTCATCGTGAGCCGAAGAAACCAATTCAGAGGCTGAGGCCGCGTCGAGTACGGCAGGCGCTGCGGGTTGTGAAATCCAGCTAGTCTGGTGGAAGCCGTGTGGCCGCAGGCGATCTGGCGCGCAATCTGCAGCACATCAGAGAGCACCGCCGTCCCTGTAGCTCCGCCGCCGGCACCACGGCCATAGAGCATCTGCGTTCCAACTTTTTCGACGGCGATGAAGATTGCATTGTTGGCGCCGTCCACTTTGGCCAGCATGGAGTCTCGCGACTCAAGCCACGGCTGGACCGCCATGTGGATTCCATTAGGCGTGCGTTCCGCTGAGGCAACGAGCCTTATCGTGGAGTTGAGCCTAATGACAGGTTGCCAAAATTGCCAAACATCTCGGCAGCCGAAGAGCATTCCCACCGAAAACGCGGTCGCGCGGGGCCAGATTGCCTGGAGCACAATTCACCTGAAAAGCACAAACCAGAAGAAAAGAATATTGGAGACGAACATCGCCAGCGCTGCGACACCCAGCCAAAAATTTTCAAATCGACTGTTCGTGGTGCGCATGACACGGGTATTGTTACTCACCAGCAAGATATATACGAATATTGGAACCAGAACGATTCCGGCCAATACCTGCGACCAATAAAGTACCTTGACGGTATTTACACCCAGAAAATCTATGAACACAGCGATGAAAACCGTGGCGGAGATCATCACGAAGAAGAGCCGGGCCTCCCACGGCACAATTGAAAGTCCTGATTTCCACCCCAGCGCCTCAGCCACACTAAAACACAACGATGCCACCAGGATGGGTAAAGCGATCAGCCCGGAACCAATGATCCCCAAAGAAAAGAGGAACGGCCCTATGCTGCCAAATGGGCTGAGCGCCTCTGCGGCGCTTCGGGTCGTAAGACCGGAAGGGTCAGCTATCTGGAGATGAGAAGCTGCGATCATGGCGGAGAGCGAGATGAGACAAGCGACAAAGGTACCCGCGTGGGATTCGGTGTGGTGTGCCTGGGCCACACCTTGCGGCAACCCGCGTCTGGAGCTTGTTTGCCAGACAATGACATCGGGGGTCAAGAGCGATCCAAACACTGCAACTACGCCCATCATGTAGTCGGTATTCATGCGCAATCTGGGCAGGAATATGCCTTTGGCCAGTCCGCCAAAGGAAGGGGTCGCGTAATAAGCGGCGACCACGTATGCAATCAGGATGAGCGCCAGGGTCCCGAGCGCCTTGGTTGTCTTCTGATAGTTTCCCAGGATCAGTAAATGCCACACGCAAAAACCTATACCTGCCAGGAACCAGTAAGAAGACTGGGTGGTGATCAGCGAAAAGCTATCGGCCACGGCGACCAGATCACCCACAATCATGGCCAGGTTGACCGCCACGATCAAAAGCGCAATCATCAGGGCGCTTCGCGGGCCATAGTGTTCACGAATTAGCTGCACCAGGCCTTTGTTGGTCTGGTGGCCGATGCGCGAAGACACCGCAAAAACACTGAATAGCACCGGGATACACAGCAGTACCACCCAACCCAGGGCATAGCCAAAACTCACACCTGCCACGGTGGCGGTGAGAACAGCCGCAGGATCAAGATCGGCTGCTCCGGCAATCACGCCGGGCACCGTTCTTGTTATCCTGCCGGCAATGGAAATCTTTCCCGATGATTCTGCTCTTGCCAGTGGCCGTCCAGATTGGGAAAGACGAAGCTGCATTCAAATCCAAGCGCTACACACGCTTAGAAGCAGACTAGCTGGATGATGATGCTTGGGGAAGCCTTCAGCCCTTAGTCTTAGATTCTAACGTCTCAAGTTCTTGATAAAACCACTCCAACAAAT
>DATMMY010000082.1:0-22353 GCA_035569515.1 Candidatus Solibacter sp.
ACGCCGTGGACCTTCAACTGGCCCGAAAAATAGGCCATGGCCACCGCCAAACCATCGTCAATATCGCTGTAGCCCGGCCGCCATCCGCCATTGAGCCCGGTAGCAAGATCGGTGGAGATAATCACATTGGTCAAAGGAGGCTGTTGGGCCTCGGCGCGATAACCGAACGTTAGTACCGGCAACAACAGGATTACGAAAATGCACGTGCGGATCATATGTCACTCTTTTCTGCAGGCACGTTAGCAAAACGATAGTGCTGAATGTTTTCCTTCAAAAGGATACGTGATTCTTTAGGCCGTGCTGGTTCCAATTCGGAAATTCTGTTTTCGTTGGGGGCGAGGTTCAAGTGCTGAGAACGAACTTTGCTCACATCCAGTGGGCAGCAGGTCCAGACCTCCAAAGGTCCAACACCGTTGGAGCGTACGGGCTTTGCCGGACTGCCCCGAAGGGTTGGAAAGTCATGTACACTTGGGCCGTGACAAAGGCTTTCATCAGCAAGCACCTACTCGTTCCCCTTTTGGTCCTCTCGTTGGCCACCGGCTTACCGGCGCAGGAAACCATTTCGCTGGTGGGTTGCGGCTCTGTGGTCCCAAAGGCGCTCTATGGAGCGTGGGCCGAGGCCTATACGAAACGAAATCCCCAGATCCAGATCAAGTACTTGCCGTTCGGTTCCGACGAAGGCATCAAGCAGATGACTGCCGGCCTGGCGGATTTTGGCGGAGGAGAAATAGCCATGTCAGACAGACAAATGGAGGCGACCGAAAAACGCATTCTCCATTTGCCAGTCTTTCTCACGGTAGTTGTTCCGGTCTACAACGTTCCCGGTACCAATCGGGAATTACGTTTTTCGGGAAGGGTTCTTGCGGAGATATTTGCGGGCGGCATTCAACGGTGGAACCATCCGGAACTGGTGAAGCTTAATCCGGCAGTGCAGCTGCCCAACCTGCCGATCACTACGGTACATCGCGAACCAGGCAAGGGCACCACTTATCTTTTCACGGACTTTCTTTCGAAAACCAGCCCAGCTTTCCAGGCGCGATTCGGCACGAGCGCATCTCCCAAGTGGACATCTGGATTGACAGCACAAGGTGGCGAGGACATGGTGCAGCAAGTGAGAAAATTGCCGGGCGCCATTGGATATGCGGAATTGAATGTTGCTAAAGCCGGTTCAGTGGCCATCGGGCAGATACAAAATTCCAGTGGGGCATTTGTATCGGCGACACCTGCCAGCGCTTTGGCGGCCTGTCCGCGAAATCTCAAGAACGATTTCCGCGTCTCTCTGACAAACAGACCGGGCGAGAACGCCTACCCGATGACTAGTTTTACCTGGATATTTGTGCCGGTCAAAGGGGCCTCGCCTGCCCGCGCAAAAGCATTGACTGGTTTCCTGAAGTTCATTTTTACTGACGGGCAGGCGATGATCGCAGACCACGGTCACGTGGCCCTTCCCCCGGAGATTGTCTCCTCGGTGCTGAACACCTTGAAACTTCGAGAGTGAGACAACGGGCGAATCACTCCATCAACATGCAATCCCCATACGAAAAGAACCGGTACTTCTCCCGAATCGCATGTTCGTAGGCCCTCAAAATATTCTCCCTGTCTGCGAACGCCGAAACCAGCATCAACAACGTGGACTTGGGCAAATGAAAGTTGGTCAGCAAGGCGCCGACCACCCGGAACTGAAAGCCTGGATAAATGAAGATATCGGCCTCTCCGGAGCCCGCGGCTATTGCGCTCGTTTGTGATGCCGCATATTCCAAAGTCCGGACCGTAGTAGTTCCCACGGCAACCACGCGGCGCCCTTGCTCCAGCGCCCGGTTGATCTGCCGGGCTGCATCTTCGGAGATTGTAAAGGCCTCGCGGTGGATGGAGTGTTCTTCCACCACCGCCGTTCGCACGGGCTGGAATGTTCCCAGGCCTACATGCAGGGTTATCTCGGCAATCTCGATACCGCGCTGGCGAATGCGGGAGAGAACCTCCGGGGTGAAGTGCAACCCGGCAGTGGGAGCGGCTACGCTGCCCCTTTGGCGGGCATAGACTGTCTGGTAACGCTCGCGATCCTCTGCCCGGTCTGCCCGGCTGATGTACGGCGGCAGGGGGACGTGGCCTAACGCCTCCACGGCGGCAAAAAAATCAGGAACTGGATCAAAGCGCAGCGTGCGTTCACCGAATTCCCCCCGGGCAGTAATTTCCCCCTTGAGTTCCCGATTGGAGCCGAATAGAATCTTTTCGCCCACTCCTAGTTTGCGCCCTGGACGCACGAGGGCCCGCCATTCCCATTGCCCCAATTGGTGGGTCAGCAAGACCTCCACTTGGCCCTGCAAAAAGTCTCGGGCTGCTGGATTTTTCGGACTTACAGGCTGCGCGCGAAGCCCGGAACGCCGTCCAAATAGACGGGCGGGAAACACCCGGCTGTTGTTCACGACCAGAAGATCGCGGGGACTGAGGAGTTCAGCAAAGTCTATGAATCTAAGGTCCTTATACTCGCCGGTCTGTCGCCGGAGGTGCAACAGGCGGGAGGCGCTGCGGTCAACCAGCGGCTCCTGGGCGATTAATTCGGCGGGAAGATGAAAATTGAAGTCGGAAACAAGCACTGTTCTGGATTATATTTGCGCCCGCTTTGCTTTTGTGTCACGCTTCCAGCTTAAAGCATGGAGAATGCCTGTCTGATGGACGTTGAGAACGAGAGCTGTATCCGCCAAGAAATCTGCCGAATTGGGGGAATGTTGCACCAGCGCGGCTACGTGGCTGCGTGCGACGGCAACATCTCGGTGCGCCTGGGCCAGAACCTTGTCCTTTGCACTCCAACCTCCATCTCCAAAGGCATGATGACCCCAGAGGATCTGGTTCTGGTGGATATGGACGGCAAGCAAAAGAATGGCAAACGGCACCCGTCAACGGAGTTGGGGATGCACTTGCTTTTCTACAGCTTGCGTTCCAACATCCGGGCCGTGGTTCACGCACATCCGCCCACGGCCACCGGTTTTGCGGCCGCCGGGATCAGCCTGGAAGAACCGCTGGTGGCCGAGGTGGTAGTCTCCTGCGGCCTGATTCCTTTGGCTCGCTACGGAACGCCGGGTACTCCCGATCTGGCGGATGAGCTTAAGCCATTGATTCCCAACCACGATGCTCTTCTGATGGCCAACCATGGCGTGGTCACTTGCGGCCACGACCTGATGAATGCCTATATGAAGATGGAAACCGTGGAGCACTATGCCCAGATCGCTTTAGTGGCCCGTCAACTCGGCCCTGCCCGTCCGCTTCCGGCGGAAGAGATTCGCCGGCTAATGCAAGCCCGCAAGAATTACGAAGCCAATAAAGCGCCGTTAGCAACAGAGTGGGAACAATGAAGAATCGGGGCATCGGGAGATCCGGTGATCGGGAGATCAAGCAAGGCAGCAACTGGCGGGTTTTGATTTGGCTAAGTACTAATGACTAACTACTGTTTCCAATTGAAAAGGGGCGGCTGAAGCCGCCCCCGATCGGGAAAAATTTCCCTTGAGATTTACAGCAATTGTACGTTTTCTGCCTGCCAGCCTTTAGGGCCTTTGACGACGTTGAATGTCACAGGCTGGCCTTCCTTCAAGCTGCGGAATCCGTTCGCCTGAATTGCTGAGAAGTGAACGAAGACGTCTTCGCCGTTTTCCCGGCTGATAAAGCCATAGCCTTTCGCGTCATTGAACCATTTAACTGTTCCTTGTTCCATTGTTAGTACACGCATTCCTTGTATCTGAATTAGCGCTTTTCTTCGGAGGTAGTGCAGGCAGGTGCAGGTATTGCAGTACTGCTGTACAACGCTTCGGAGCAACGCAGCGCCATTATATCCATACATATCCAGAGTTGTCTCTACTAAATCGGCAAAAAGCGCTCCGGTCCGAAAGTCCCCATTGTGGTACCTTAACATCTTGTAAAGCAACAGCTTAGGGGAGCAGAACGAAGGATTTTGCTCCTGATTTCAGGGGCTGGACGCGGCTGAGTAACCGCATAAAGCCGCAATTTCACCCGCACGGACTCGTCAAAACATGATCGTTGGGACGGGAGTTGACATTACCGAAGTGGCACGAATTCAACAGGCAGTTGATCGTTTTGGCGAGTGCTTTCTGAAGCGGGTTTTTACCCAGGATGAGGTTCGGTATTGCACCTCAAAGCAGAATGCCGCTGAGCGCCTGGCTGCCCGTTTTGCCGCAAAAGAGGCAGGCATGAAGGCCATTGGCACGGGTCTGCGGCACGGGGTCACATGGCAAGACGTGGAGGTGGTGCGGCTGCCGGGGCAGCGTCCGCTGTTGCGGTTCAGCGGCAGGGCAGCGGAAATTGCGGCCGCGCTGGGCTGCCGGCAAACTCATCTTTCGCTCTCCCATACAGCGGTGCAGGCCATTGCTTATGTGATCCTGGAAGGATGAAGGATGATCGTGATCGGCTGATCCGGAAATCGGAAAAGCAAATCTCCTGGATTCAATTTGCCTGGCTCGTTCTTTGGAGTTTCGTCCAGACCTTACGTTTTTGCCCAGAGCTGTGGTGGGTTTCATCGATCAACATAAAATCGTCACTTTAGGAGTTTCCCTCAACCTGTGAGCCAAGCGACTATCACCCCTCAAATCCAACAAGCCCGCAAGCCAATGAGTTCGGCTGCCATCATGTTCGCCGTGGCCCTGGTCAGCTTTGCCAGCCTGCTGCTGGAACTGGCTATGACCCGGCTGTTCAGCGTGGTGCTCTTTTACCATTTTGCCTTTTTCGCCATCTCGGTAGCGCTTTTGGGGCTGGGTTCCGGAGGAGTGTTTGCTCATCTGCGCCGGGCTTGGTTGAGCCGGTTTGAGATGCGGACGCTGGGAGCCCGGCTGTGCCTGCTGAATTCCGTTGTAGTGCTGGCGGCAATGGAGGTAGTGCTGCACACTCCGGTGACCCTGGAGGTCAATGGCAGGAACTTCGGCAAACTCACCATCATTTACCTGGCAGCAGCCGTCCCATTCTTTTTCACCGGCCTGCTGTTCTCGGTGCTGTTTGCCCGCTCCAGCGGGCGAATCTCAGTCCTTTATGGTGCGGATCTTGCAGGAGGTGCAACCGCCTGCCTGGCGGTGGTGCCGCTGCTGAACCTGATCGGCGCTCCCAATGCGCTGTTGTTCTCTTCGCTGGCCATGGCCTTGGCCGGTGCGCTATGGGCGGGCAGCGCCCGGGCGCGCATCGTGGCCCTGGGGACCGCCACGGTCCTGGCCGTGCTGATCGCGGCCAATCATAGCGGCCGGTGGATCGATGTTGTGTATGCCAAGGGCGTCTTCCGCGATCCCCGATGGGTAGAACTTGCCAAATGGAACGCCATTTCCCGCATCGAGGTCAACAGCCAAAACGGGGCGCGCTACATTGTGATCGATGCGGATGCTACCAGCGCCATCATGAACACCGATCCCGCAAAGTGGGACCAGGAGCACAATCCTAATCCCACGCCCACTCATACCGGGCTGCCGGAACAGGCGAGTTTCAACTGGAAGAAGAGCCTGATGTCGGCGGCCCCGGCTGTGGCCAATGTGCTGCGTCCTCATGGGGCATTTGCCATCATCGGGCCGGGCGGGGGAGTGGACGTGCTGCGGGCGGTGGCGAATGGAAGCCCCAATGTTACCGGGATCGAGATCAATCCCACCATCATCAACGACGTAATGCGCGGTCAGTATGCCGATTATTCCTATCGCCTGTATGACCGTCCGGAGGTGCATATCCATATCCAGGATGGCCGCTCCTACGTCCGCAACAGCAAAGAGAGCTATGACGTTGTGCAGATGACCCTGGTGGATACCTGGGCGTCAACGGCTGCCGGGGCCTTTGCGTTGAGCGAAAACAATCTTTATACGGTGCAGGCCTTTCGCGAATATCTCGACCACTTGAAGCCGGACGGTTTGATCGCCATCACCCGCTGGGAGTTCAGGCAGCCGCGCGAAGCCTTGCGCGTGGTCTCGCAGGCGATTGAGGCGCTGCATCAGAGCGGTGTGGCCGATCCCCGACCGAACTTTATCATTGTGGCGGACGGCGGTCTGGATGAGGATGGGCGTCCGGTCCTTGTGCTGGCCAAGAAATCTGCGTTTACCGGAGAGGAATATGCTGCCGTTGCCCGGCATGTGCAGGGCAATCCCAACCTGGTTTGGCTGAATCCGCCCGCTGGGTATACCGGCCTGCAATCTCTGCCTCCCGCCGCCGCGGCCTTCCAGGAGCTGATTCGCTCCAACAATCCCCAGCAGTTTGCCGGTGCTTACGATTACAACGTTGCTCCGGTAACGGACAGCGCTCCGTTTTTCTTCTTTACACTCAAGACCGGCTACGTGATCAGGAACATCCTCTCCGGGACAGGACGTGGAATGGATTGGCGCATCAACCTGGGGATTGTGGTTCTGGGAATGCTTCTGCTGATCTCGCTTGTCGCTGTTTTGCTGTTCCTGGTGTTGCCGCTTGTCCTAGGTGACAGGAGCGGCAGGCAGCACGCAAACCTGGCCGGGTTGCTCTATTTCATAGCCATAGGCCTGGGGTACATCCTGGTGGAAATATCGTTGATCCAGCGGTTTGTGCTCTTTCTGGGGCACCCCACCTATGCCCTGACCGTGGTGGTCTTTCTGCTTCTGCTTTCGGGCGGAGCCGGGAGCGTGGTGGCCCGCCGGTGGATCGTGAACAGCGGGCATATGCGTACCCTGCTGGTTTTGATCGTTGGGCTGATTGTGTTGTATGTAGCAGCCGTTCCGTCCCTGCTTGAATTGGCGGTGGGGCAACTTTTTGCCGTTAAACTGCTGTTGAGCGCCCTGATGCTGGTTCCGCTGGGCTTCCTGATGGGAATGCCATTTCCCGCCGGTCTCAAGTCGGTGGCTGAGAGCGGCAAATCCACAGTCGAGTGGGCGTGGGCCATGAACGCCGCCGCCAGCGTGCTGGGATCGGTTTCGGCGATGGTGATCGCTATCCACTTTGGGCTTACCATTACCCTGACGTGCGCGGCCCTGGCTTACCTCTTGGCGGCAGTGTTTTCAAGAACGTGGAAAATCAGCAGTCAGGAAAAATCGTCTCCTTTGGCTGATTTGAAGGGGCACGGCTTTTAGCCGTGCCGGATGTTGTGCAAATACATCCGGCTTTAGCCGCTGAGGTACCGTTTCTCCTGTTGCAAAAAAGGATTCTTGCCGCAGCCTGTTTTAGCCCCTGTGTTCCGGATTTGAACGCTTGTGGAATTTCAAATGATCCACTACCGCTTTTTCCATCTACAGATCAGGATTTTCTTTTGGCCTTGGGGCGAATCCGCTTGTACTTGAGGGAGATCAGGCCTTTCGAGTAGGTCTTGTTCTCAACCAGCGAGAAGTCGCGTTGGGGGAAGCTGCTGGGGAAGAGCGGGATGCCTTGGCCGAGCAGCACTGGAACAACGCCCAGATAGAGTTCGTCGACCAAATCGGCTTTAAGAAAGTCGCGGGCGAGCTCCCCGCCTCCCATGAGCCAGATGTGTTTGCCGGGGCGCTTGCGAAGTTGACTGATGAGAGCGGCGGGGGATTGCCTGGTGAATATCAGGCCGTCCCGTTCGCCCGGCGGCAGCGTTCGGGAGAGAACATAGGACACCATCTCCGAGCCGCCGAAGGAGCCCCCGCCCATGCTTTTGGCAACATCGTAGGTCTTGCGTCCCATGATGGCGGTGTCAATGCCGGCAAAGAAGCTTGCCATCGAATAGTCCTTGGGCATGAAGAGAAAATCGACGGCGCCATCTGGCCGGGCAATATAACCATCAAGGCTGATGCCCAAGCCAAGGACAACGTTGCGCATGGCGAGATTGTAAAACGATTCAGCGCACCTGGATGAGCATTTTAACCATGAGGATTCCTTCACGTTCAAAACCCGGTTCGCGCAGCTCGCGCCCCAAATCTGCCTCTAAATCATTCAGTATTAGGGGCTTGCCGTTGCTTTCTGCTATGATTTTTAGCTCAGGATCAAACTTAAATTGCCTAGTCAACAGCAACTCAAGTGGTCTGAACTACGGGTCGGTATAACCGTAACTGTCGCTGCGGTGACCTTGGGTGTTCTCATTTTTCTTTTGAGCGGCACGTCCGGTCTCTTCACCTCCAAAATCACCATCTATGCGTATTTCGACAACGCTGAAGGTCTGAAGAAGGGCGGTCCCGTGGATCTTCAGGGGGTTACGATCGGCAACGTTAGCTCTATTCAGGTGGTTCCTGACCATCCTGGTAGCCCTGTGCAGGTCGCTATGCGCGTCAATACGAAATATCAATTTTTGCTGCGCAAGGACTCTCTCGCGAAGATCACGACCGCCGGCGTTTTGGGCGAATCATTTATCGATGTGGACAGCAAGAATGCCAAACTGGGGCAGGTGGAAAACGGCGATACGCTGAAATCAGCCAATGCTCCCGGTTTTCAAGAGGTTGTGCGGGCCAGCCAATCGACACTGGAGAACTTGGACGTCCTTGTCAAACGCCTGGACCGCATTGTGGCCAGTGTTGAAACCGGACAGGGCACCATTGGCGAGCTGCTGAAGGATCCTGCGCTGATCAACAAGGCGAATGCTTTACTGGCGCAGATGCAGAAGATTGTGAGTGATGTAGGCAACGGCAAGGGCAGCATCGGCAAGCTTCTGGTGGATGAAGGCCTGTATCACAGAGTAGATTCCACGCTCGACAAGGTCGACAAGATTGTGACCGACGTCCAGAATGGGCAGGGGAACCTGGGCAAGCTGCTGAAGGATGAAAGCATTTACAGGAACCTGCACCAGACCACGGCCAAAGCCAACGAGTTAATGGAGAGCATCAACGCAGGGCATGGCGCGATTGGCAAACTTGCTCGCGATGAGGAGCTGGCCAAAAAACTTGACGCCATCATCACCAACCTCGCCGAGTTGTCCAAGAAGCTCAATGCGCCTGATGGCACGGTGGGCAAGCTTATCCAGAACCCATCGGTCTACAACAATACCGATCAGATGCTGGTTGAGACCCGCAACCTCGTTAAGGCGATTCGCGAAAACCCCAAGAAGTATCTCACTATTCATTTCCGGATTTTTTAGCTGCTATCGCTACCCGATCAGTGACGAGCTGCGTCTAAAAGCAAAGACCAACGTGCCACCGCTCTAAAATCTCCTTTTGAGGCAATCTAAATGCGCATCTTTTTCAATCCAGTTCAACGTTTCGCCGCGACGATTTTTCTGCTCGCAGGTCTTGCGATGGCACAGGGCACAGGGACCGCGAAAAATAACCAGGAGCCGGTCAAGATTCCCGGCTTTGATCCCGCGGTACTCGACCGAAATGTGGATCCTTGTGTGGATTTTTACCAGTATTCCTGCGGGTTGTGGATGAAGAACAATCCCATTCCAGCCGACCAGTCGACCTGGGGCCAATTCAACGAGCTGGCGGAGCGAAACCGAGCCATCTTGCATGACATTCTCGAGAAGGCCGCGAAAGCTTCCAACCGGAAGCCCAACGAACAGAAGATTGGCGACTTTTACGAATCCTGCATGAATGAAGATGCAATCAACAAGAAAGGCATCGCGGTGCTTCAGCCGGAATTCAAGCGGATCAATGCTCTGAAAGACAAGGGCGAGATAGCCGCGCTTGTTGGCCATCAGCAGAGCCAGGGGATTGATGTCCTCTTCGGATTTGGCTCAGGCTCGGACTTTAAGAGCGCCAATGATGTGATTGCCCAGGCCGATCAGGGCGGGTTGTCTTTGCCGGACCGCGATTATTACCTCCGCGATGATCCCAAGTCAGTAGAGCTGCGCAAGGCTTTTGTTGCGCACGTTACGAAAATGTTCGAATTGCTCGGCGACTCTGCCGAGAAAGCCGCGGCAGAAGCTAAGGTAGTGATGACGATTGAAACTGACCTGGCTAAAGGTTCCATGGAGATTGTGCAACGTCGCGAGCCGTCCAACGTCTATCACAAGGTGTCGCAGGAAGAATGGCAGGCAATGACTCCATCGCTCTCCTGGCCCAGGTACCTGGCTGAAATGGGTATGCCTAAGGTAAGCAGCATCAATGTTGCCGTCCCGGAGTTCTTCAAGACGTTGGATAACGAGATTAAAAATGTCAGCTTGAATGATTGGAAGACCTACCTTCGCTGGCATCTTGTAGCTTCTACGGTAGCGCTTCTGCCCACACCCTTTGTGGACGAGAATTTTAATTTCAATGGCAAGACGCTAACCGGGGCCAGGGAGTTGCGGGCCCGCTGGAAACGGTGCTCTGCCTTGGTTGACGGTAATTTAGGCGAAGCTCTAGGCCAGGTCTACGTGGAGAAGACTTTTCCGCCGGAAGCCAAGGCCCGCATGCTGAAAATGGTAGAGGCCCTGGAATCGGCGTTGCGCCAGGACATTATCAACCTGCCCTGGATGACTGAGGCCACCAGGAAACAGGCTCTGATCAAACTGGATGCTATCCAGAACAAGATCGCATATCCCGACAACTGGCGCGATTACAGCTCCCTTGAAATCGTACATGGCGACGCCCTGGGCAATTTTTTGCGTGCCCAGGCCTTTGAAATGCGACGGCAGCTGGCCAAGATTGGCCACCCGCTCGATAAGAAGGAATGGGGAATGACGCCTCCCACGGTCAATGCTTATTACAACCCCAGCGAGAACAATATCAACTTTCCCGCAGGCATTCTGCTGCCGCCATTCTTTGATTTCAAGGCGGACGATGCGTTGAACTTTGGCGGTATCGGCGCCGTAATTGGCCACGAGCTGACCCATGGCTTTGACGATCAAGGGCGCAAGTTTGACGCTCAGGGGAATCTGCGCGAGTGGTGGACCGAGGAAGACGGCAAAGCTTTTGAGCAACGCGCCCAATGCCTGGTGGACGAATACAACGGCTTTGTCGCTGTAGATGACGTGCACCTGAACGGCAAGCTCACGCTGGGCGAGAACACCGCCGACAACGGCGGCCTGCGCATCGCTTACATGGCATTGATGGCTTTGCTGGCGAATGGAGGAAAGCAGCCTGAGAAAATTGATGGACTCACGCCGGAACAACGCGTCTTCGTGGGCTGGGGGCAAATCTGGTGCCAAAGCATGACCCCGGAGATCGCCCGCCTGCGCGCCTTAACGAATGAGCATTCGCCGGGCAAATACCGCGTCAACGGCGTAGTCCAGAACATGCCCGAGTTCCAGAAGGCGTGGGGCTGCAAGGCCGGACAACCGATGGTACCGGCGAATTCGTGCCGCGTCTGGTAAATGCTCTATTGCGTGGTCACCAACAAGCCTGTGCTTTCGGCCTGTTCATGGGCGTGGTAGGAAGATCGAACCAGCGGCCCGGACTCCACATGGCGGAAGCCCATCTTCAGCGCCTCCTGCTTCATGAAGGCGAATTCTTCCGGCGTGTAGTAGCGGGTCATAGGCAGGTGATCTTTGGAAGGCCGCAAATATTGGCCGACCGTCAGGATATCGACGTTGCGCGCTGCCAGATCACGGAAGACCTGTATCAGCTCATCCAGGGTCTCACCGATTCCAACCATCACACCGGTCTTCGAAACCATGCCGGGCGCAAAATGCTTCACGTTTTCCAGTAGCTTGAGTGTCCGTTCATAGCGGGCGCCGGACCGCACTGCGCGATAAAGCCGGGGAACTGTCTCAGTGTTGTGGTTCAGGACCTCAGGTTTGGCCTCAAGCACGATCTTCAGGCAGTCTTCCCTGCCTTGAAAGTCGGGAATCAGGACCTCGACCTGGCATTCGGGCGCCTGGAGCCGTATCTCGCGGATGGTCTCGGCAAAAATCCTGGCCCCGCCCACGTTATCGTCGTCACGGTTCACGCTGGTGACCACGGCATGTTTCAAGCCCAGAGTGGCCACGGCTTGCGCCACCCGCCGAGGCTCATCCCAATCCAGCGGTTCGGGTTTGCCTTTGGGTACGGCGCAGAAGCCGCAGCGGCGCGTACATAAATTGCCCAGCAGCATGAACGTGGCGGTGCGATGACTCCAGCATTCGCCGATATTAGGACACTGGGCCGATTCGCAGACCGTATGCAAATCCAGGGTTCGCGCGAGTTTTTTAAGCGCGTGATAGTTGTCACCCATGGGCGCACGGGCCTTAAGCCATGCGGGCTTGGGCTGCGGACGCCGGGGAGCCAGGTCGATCTGGACGAGTTCGATTGCGCTAGCCATGGAGAGAGGCCTGATCTTTTATTGTACGATGCGCCTGCGCCGAACCGCTAGCCGCACCAAATGACGGTAGTGCCCTAAATTCATCAACCACAAAGGACACGAACTCACACAGAGGTTGGAATCGCTGAGCGTTTCCTACGTGTCCTTGGTACTACGATGTGCTCTGAAATCGTGTTTTTTCGCAAATTTTTGTACCGCTATTGGCCCACAAGGTTTTTTCCTGCGCCCTCTGCTCTTACTCCGTGACCTCTGCGTTGAGGTTTTTGCTTTTGTCTTCCTCTGTGTTCCTTTGTACTACTATCCGTCAAATTCTTCTCGTGCTGCGACGATTTTCTTTGCTTTTCCTTCGTGTCCTTGGGGTTTCCTTCGTGTTCCTTTGTGGTTAAGGTGTTGGTTCTCCTTTGCGGCCTTCGCGTCCTTTGCGGTGAACGGGTTTTGGTTGTGGCTCTGCTACGTTGCGAACTCTGCGGTGAGATTTGATTTTGCTTTCCTTCCCTCACAACGTGTGCAGATAGGCGATCACGTCATCCACCTGCTGTTGCGAGAGGCTGTTGCCAAGGGGTGGCATCATGTTGCGGCCACGGACGATGGTTTGTTGCACAAACCGGTCATTAGCCACCAGCCCGCTTGGCAGATATTCTTTCTGATACATGCCTTTCAGGCTGGGGCCCTTGAGGGCTTTGGAGTTGTAGGCGCTGTGGCAGACCCCACAGTAGAGCTGAAAGACCCGCCTGCCCTGCGCCTGCTGGGCGTTCAATCCCAGTTCGGCGTCGGTCTTCAGGGCCGGATCTTTTCCACAGCCGGAGAACGTCACCAGAAGGACTAGACCCAACGCAATGGACGCCATCGGCTTCCAATGACTATTATGTTGTGTAGCGCAGCTTTGTGAAAACGTTGGTTTTGACTCCGGGAACTGTTGACCTGGAAACTGATTCTGGACCATTTTTGGCGTTGCTCCACCATGCAAGTTGCTATTAAACGCGCTTACGAAAGAACTTCTCTCTCCGATGGCCAGCGAGTTCTGGTTGACCGCCTCTGGCCTCGCGGCGTGAAAAAACAGCAGGCAAAAATCCACCATTGGCTCAAAAATCTTGCCCCTTCCGATGCACTGCGAAAGTGGTTCCACTCCAGCGCCAATTGGGCGGTATTCAAAAAACGTTATTTTAAAGAACTTTCCGCTCCGGCGGCAGCAGCAGAGCTGGAAGCCCTTTATGCGCTGATTAACGAGCACGCCAGAATTACGCTTATTTACGCTGCAAAAGATACCGAGCGCAACAATGCTGTGGTACTCAAAGAGCTTCTGGACGGCATGAAGAAGCCGCCCTCAAGCAGCGGCCCGGCCAAGGCTGTCGCCGCATCAGGACGCATGGCTCGCCGCAGGCCAAGCTGATGATCATCCGTCCTCTTGACCCGGAGCCCGCGACCAGCACTGAATTTCTACCTGCCTGGCCCGTGGTCCAGCGCATTCAGAAGCAAAAATACGAAAGTTGCTGGCTGATTACGCAGCCATCACATGCCGCCTTGGCCGGAGCCTTGGCCGCAGCACTATCGGGCCCACAACTTCCGCAACCAGATGCCAGGTTAATTCAGGCCATTGCTCTGCATGATGCCGGCTGGGGCATGCCAGACGCCCAGATCATCCAGATGAGCCGGGCAGACAGCCGGTACAGGCCCGAATCATTCCTGGAAACGAGTGTACCCGAATTTCTCTCGGCGTGGACCAAATCCATTGAAGTGGGACAATCGGTCTCGCCCGCCGGCGGATACATTGTGAGCAGGCATTTTTACAGGCTGGCGGAAACCGGCCTGGCATCCGGGGCCGCCGCTAAAGAGGACCGGCATCGGGTTGAATCTTTTCTGAAGAGCGAAGACCGGCGGCAAAAGAAGTTGTCTTCGTCGCAGTCGCTGGGCCTTCCCGAATTGGAGCGGCTCACTGACTTTTTACAATTCTGCGACCTGCTCTCGCTCTACATCTGTTGTGGAGCGCAGCAGAATGTAGTCTTTCCTGAGTATTTCGGCAGCCAGTTGCGGATAACAAATGGGCCCGAAGGACTCAATCTCGATCCAGCCTGGATTGCCTCAGGAACCAGATTCTCATTCGCCGCCTTGCGGCATCCCTTGAAAAAGGATGTGCATGGAAAAGAGATCGAAGTTCAGATCCTCTAGAGTTTTTACGAATGATGTATCCCGCTGGAGACGTGTATCAGTCCCAACTATCCCGCTGGAGACGTGTATAAATCCCTACCATCCCTGCCGGAATGTTTGCGTGAACCAGAAACTTTCTCTCTAAAACGAATCGTCATCCCGAACGCCGTCAACGGAGCGCGCGTTCTCTTCAGCGCGCGTAGTAGGCGTGAGGGACCTTGCGTTCTGATTGTGTCATCCATACGTTCGGAGTCTAGTGGTGGTTTGGAGAACATATACACAAGGGCTTTCAGCCCTGGTGCAAAAGGGCTGGTGGCTACCCTAACTGTGGGACCGTTCTAGTTGCACCAAAGAATCTCTGAATCGTGGTCCGATCACCCGATGTATGGCCTGCACTGAGGTGAGCCGAAGTGATCACCCGATCCTCAGTGGTGGTGATGCTCCATGCCAGCCTGATCTTGGACCTGGCGCTCGACCGACCATATCCGGTCCGAGGTTTTTTCCCACGGATACATGTGCACCATCCATCCATAGAGATGAGGCATAAACGTGCCGCCGGCGGCCTCGCACTCGTCCTGAGTTGAGATTGAGCCAGCCAGGCCGAACTTGGGAGTCTTGGAGAGCATCTCAATCTCTCGTCCCTTGGGAGGCTTGCACATGTTCACATGCTGGTGCCACTGGGCCATACTCAAGGGAATACGGTCATTGAGCTTGTCCTCCGGGAAACGGACAGGCGCGGTGTACATGGCCCCAATCAGCTTGTAATCACTTCCGTTCTTTTCATAGAGAAGTGAGGTGGGCTTGGAGGCATCAAAGCGGAAGGCCGCACCAACGGCGTTTCCGTAGCTGGTGAAGTGATACATCTTCTGGGGCACATTCGGCAAAAAGATCTTGTACCCATCCGCCAATGCGGTTTTGTAGTCTTTGTATTTCTCCAGCGCCTGGCGCGCCTCGTCTACTACTTTTTGCGCTTTTTCTTCATCACCCGGCTGCGGATCGCGCAGCGCGCTCATATGCATGTGCGGGCCCATCTCATGGTGGTGTCCATGTCCCATGGACTCCATAGAAGCGTCCAGGTCGCCTTTGGACTGCGAAGATTGTTGCTTTGGATCGTGCGCAAAGACCAGGACGGCCAACGCCAAAAAAGCTCCCAGAACCAGGGTCCTTTTCATAGTTTTCTTCCTCAATCTCTTCACTCAAGGCTATCAAACCCGTTCGGGCGTCAAAAGTTACTTTCGATTCTTTGGCCCGAACTTTACCGCCGAGGCTGGGTTACTATCAGGCAAACACAGGAGATTTTGATGACTGCCGTACTCAAACCTGCCGTACTCAAACCAATGACCTTGACCGCCGTTGCAGCATTTGTCCTGCTTTCCATAAGCGCATGGGCGCAAGGCGGAGCCGCCCCTGGCGGTGCGGCATCCGGGATTGGTTCAGGCAGCGGTCCAGGACAAGACGGAACACTGCAGGCCGATCAGCAGAATGATCGCGCGCAGAAGCACGAGCAGCAGCGGCGCCGGCAGGAAGAACTTAACCGCCGGCTGAACTTTACTGAAGATCAGAAACAGCAGTGGATATTGATCCAGAAGCAGACCGCGCAACAGGTAAAGGCTGCCCGCGCAGACGAGTCCTTGAACGAAGAGCAGATGCAGGAAAAGCTAAGAGCGATCCATAAGCAAAACCGCCTGCAGGTGCTGGCCATGCTGACTCCTGAGCAACAGGAAGAGCTGAAGAAATGGTGGGAAGAGCAGAAGGCGGGAAAACAACAGCAGGAGGCTAAGGCCGACGCCAGCGCATCGAACGCGTCTAACGCATCGAATGGTTCCAGCGCTTCCGGCCAGAACAAGGGCAGCGCAAAAGACGACGATTTTTTTGCCGGCATGATCCAGGACCCGGAGCCCACACCGAAATCGGCCAAAAAACACTGAGCCGAGAACGCTGAGCCCTGGTCTTGGCCTCAGCAACAATTTATAGTTGCGGCCATGCCTTCGCACATTGATTGGATTCGGGCATTCTGCCTCTCCCTGCCGCATGCGACTGAAGATATCCAGTGGGAAAACAATCTCCTCTTTCGCATTGCGAAAAAGATGTTCTGTATAGTCAGCCTGGAGCCGGCCGCGCGCGTTAAATTCTGCTTCAAATGCACACCTGAGAAGTTCGCCGAACTGGTAGAAATTGAGGGTGTCATTCCCGCGCCTTACATGGCCCGAAACCATTGGGTTGGTGTGGTGGAACTCAGCGCTATGCGCCAGCCGGAACTCAAAGAGCTGCTCCGGAATTCTTACCAGATGGTCTTCGAGAAATTACCCAAAAAATTGCAGACTGAACTTGGCAAGAAGAAAAGTTCTCAGGCTGGAACCCGGCCCTAGCGGACGATTTTAGAACTTTTTTGCTGCGGGAACGATATTTGAATCGCCCGTAACCTTCTCTGCTACAAGTGGTTAGGGGTGTAAAAACCGCGGTGGCCAGCATTGTCTGTGCTTTACATTGCTTAATGGTGCTGATTTAGCATGGTTCGGAATGCCGTAATCAGGCATTCTGTAACGCGAACCTACCTTGCCAGATTAACCGATGAGACCTGCGGCGGATCGGTGGCAGCAGGGCTGCTCGGTTGGTGTGCGCAAAGGCTGACAACCTTGCCGGGGTTTGATCGTGGACTGCCGCGGATTGCATGGGCTGCGAAAATCAAACGCCATAGGCGCTTCCCGGACGGGTGCCGGTCGAGACGCGCTCTGCCCTCTCTTTGCGGTTTCGGAGCGAGCGGCTAGGGCCATCACACCACCCGCCCTCCAAGTTGAACCCTACTCTTTCTTCTTAAGAGGAGATGTACGGGTGAGAGCATCGGTCGCCGGTTCACAATGCGCTGCAATTCAAAACGATTGGCTGGTGTGTGAGAGCCTGCTGAATGCCGCTATAGACGGTGGCGTCGAAGGCCAGGCCCAGATGCTCCAGCAGGGTCTTGTTCGGGCACATGGCCTGGATGTCGATATTGCAAGTGAGCTGTTGTCCGCTTGGATTGGGGCGGTCGCACGAATCCATGAATCCAAAAGACTTCGGGACGATAAAAATGTCGTTGTCGGTCACGAAATTTGTGTAGTAGGGGCCGGATGCCATGGCGGCCGTAGCCGCGTTGAGGTTGTGAATGAACGCTGAATCGGGCTTCACTTCGTCGCAAGGAGGGGCTCCGGGGCAGCCGAGAAGCGTGTAGAAGAACGAAGGATCGTTGAGGAACTTCGTGCCTTGGTGCGGAGAGGCCAGACTAATCATGGTCTCGACCGTGACGCCCTTAGTGTCATTGATGTAGGTGCGCGCCACGATGCCGCCCTGGCTATGGGCAATCAAATGGACCTGAGTTGCGCCGGTATCGTTTAGCAGGCTCGTGATGGCTGTCTTCAGTAAGTTGGCGCTGTCGGTGATCTCCATCTTGCCCTGTTTCGGTAGCTCAAAGAAGCGATAGACGTATCCGTCCTTGTTCAGACGGGACTCCATTATCCAATAAAGGATCTCGGAAGCCAACGTTCCCCCCACAATCATGACTGGGTTCTTGGTGACGGCATCGGGGTCGGGAATCAAATAGCCCGGAATGCCTTCACTGTGGAACCCATCCGTGGTGGTCGCCCGGTATTTCTCCGTTGGGTTGGCCGTATAGAAATGGTGAAGCCCATTATTGAGCCGGAACAAGGGAGTGTTGCATGAAGGGTTCGCCGCCGTATAAACATAACCTTCGACACTTTCATCACTGTATCCATGCGTGTTGATGGCGGTATCACGCTCGCCCGCGTCGGTAGTATAGAAATGGTCGGCCCTGCCCACATGATACAACCTAAACAACGGTGTGGTGCCCGGAACGTTCGTGGTAAACACATAACCCGTGATGCCCTCCGGGCTGTACCCTTCCTGCTTGGCGCGCTCGGCGTCCGCCGGCTTCGTCGTATAGAAGTGGTCGGCTACGAGGCCGCCCTTGAATAACCGATAGAGTGCCGTCACTCCAGGAGAGGTGCGCGTTATGCATGCCGGACTTTGGGCGCTGAGAACCTGAGACATTGCCGCCACTTTTGCCTTGAGCGTCGCACCCGGCATCGGCACTGCTGATAAGGGAAGGGGAGTGAACGTCGCAGACTGGGTACAGTTCCATTCTTTGGGAACGATAGCACCCGGCTGGGCTATGCAACTGGCAACCGAGAAATTTGCATTCTTGTTCAACCAGACGCCGTTCATGACAAGGATGTTGCCCAGGTTGTAGGCGCCACTGCCGGTAAAAGTGACCGCGCCGCCAATGGATTGCAACGTAACTCGTTGCGTGGTGGTGCCCGACAGTGTAAAGGTGCTCCTGGCGCTGGCGTCTACGGTCGGAGACGTGCCCGTGAACTGTAAAGTGCCGCCCGCGGGCATCTCAAACGTGCCCTTCCCCGACCCCTGGATGCCGAAGATAATTCCGCCGGTGCTCAGTTGCCCGTGACCCATCTTCAGGAAGGCGCCCGTGCCGGACGACGACGTATCGAAAAGGACGACGTTGCCTGCAACGGTTAAGTCGCTATTGTTGTAGGAAAAATCAACGGCTGAGGCTTGATAGACCAACAATGTGGCGGACGTGTTTCCCAACTTGATCGCTTGCGTGCCGAGCAATATCAAGCCGCCTTTGCCCCCGCCCTCATCCGTCAAACTCGTCGTGCCCACGAGCCTTGCCGCATTTATGGTGGGCGATTGTCCGTTCAGCCGGACCTTGCCGTTAGAAGAGATTACTTGAATGGTGTCATTGGCTTGTGGACCGCTCCCGCACCCCTGCCAAGCAACTGCATTCCAATCGGTAGCGGCCCCTGAGTACCCACAAGTAGTGCCTGACTGGCCCAGTGCCAGAAGGCTCGAACAGAAGACCAACATGCACGTCGCAGCGAATTTGCACATACGTCACCCCCTTTTTTGTTTTCCGTTGCCCTCATCGGAGGGCGAGAATTCTGAAACTCCTTGGGAGCCTGGCCCCCTTTTCTCATTACGGAGGCGTATTCCTGAAAAAAGTCCACATGCAAAACGTCTGGATTGTGCCTCTGATTGTAGTAATATGCAAAGAAAATCAAGACTCGCCGGTTTACTGGTTCCAACTTAAAATTCCCAGAAACGGACTGTGCGGCGAGTTATACCGGGCAGTCTAATGTGTGGTCTGTCAAAGTGTGCTACGAACTCTTAATAAAATCCATTTTCACAATTTTCCTGCAACGGAACCAGACACGTATGCCCATTTCTGCCTTCTTTGGCCCCCTACCACCGATATTCAGCCCGCTGCCGGAAACACTATCGTAGCCCTGGAAGATAGCCGGGGACGGGTAATGCGTCCTTTTTTGTTGCTTTCATGCTCCTCTGTTTCACTGCTGTTTGAATCTAGCATAGACCTCCACCGCTAGTCGGCAGTCGTCCTGGAACGGAACCAATAAATCAAGTGCAGGCATACGCTAACTGCAACCGAAGAACGCTACAAGATAACCAACGTCATTAAATGAATCTCATACCATAATGAATCAGGAGCGTGCTTGGTGCTCGGACAAACGAAATGTAATAGGACAACATTCGGTAGAGGCCGTGATGTGACGCGGGACGAGGCCGTAGTCAATGTAGGCATCACGCATGATGGCGGAATTTGCGGTTGAAAGTATTCGCCGATGGTGGCATCTGTGGGGCTGGAAAGCCTAGCCGCAAGCCCCTGGCTTGTTGATTTGTGCCGATGCTGGTGGCAGCAACGGTTATTCAGCGGAACGGAGAGGGCCTGCAAAGCCCGCAGTCCAGCACTATGCTAATATGGCTGTCCTTTCCTAATCCTGGAGGTTCAAATGTCAGCCGGTCCTGCCGTGAACTACTTACACAAATTCAAGGCATTACAAGAAGCCCGGACGAAACAAATAGATATAGAAAAAGGTTGTCTCCGGCCCTAGAGGACGATTTTAGAACTTTTGTGCTCTTTGGACTTTTTGTGCTCTTTGGGTTGGACCACGTAATACCTGAAATCCTCGTAAGCGCCGGGTAAGACAGTTAGAAATCCTTAATCGTCCCCTTGCTGAAAGGTATTCACAATCTGGGAGCAAAATGCAAAGCGTCCTTCTAAAGTTAGTCAAGTAGTGATGTAGGGAAAGCTCTTCGGCAGACGTTCCGACGAGCGCGGCTCGGTAGGCGAGACATGATTGAGCTGGCTCTTGAATCCCCTCGAAGCACTGACATTTTCCAGGATTCAAGAAGGCCGTTGTTATGCTCAGAACTGATTTTGATCTGGTATATAATTCCGCTCTTCAATAATTCTCACGTGAATAATTCTCATGTGCCCGCTCAATTCTTGAAAGGGATCAATGACCGTGCCGTCAGGTAGTCGAAGCCAACAGCCAACTTCTTTTATATCCAGGGTCGCCGAGCGATTTAAGACGGAGATGGATGCCTTGAGCGAGTTGACTTTTGCCGAATGGTTTATCGTCATCCTTGCGATGAGCGTCGGGATTACGCTGCTCATGTTGCATCGCTGGGTCGACCATATTGGATATAACCGCTTAGCCCAGATTTCTGAGCATGTGGGGAACGGGTTCATCGTATCTTCGATTGCCATCTTTGGATATGAATGGCGAAGTCGTGCCCTCAAAGATTACCAAGCGGCAAGTCGTCTGGAAGAGGCGAGCAAAAAGCTTGAGTGCATTTGCAACGATCTCAGCGGCACACACGGGTCGAAGGCGCTGGCTGAAGTTTTGCCGTCTTTTATGCCAGCGTTTGTGGACCGGGAAAAGCTCATTCAATCTACAGTTAAGCTTATAGAAAGTATGGCCAAGCTCACGGTTATCGGCGAATGGGCGCAACATTTTGTCGTAGAACTGTTCGATGAGGTCGTTGTTCAAAACGCTACGAGACTCAGTCATTTGCAGTCTGGAGAGCACATATTCAAAGTTCCGTCGACCGGAGCGATGATTGGTGATCGGATTCTTGCCGCTCAAATGTCTGTGTTGAGGGAAGGCGATTCCTACAAAACTATCAGTACTCTGGCGACGTGGAAAGATGAACAGCTGGCAGAACTGCAACGAAAATCAAAAGAGGCTTTTAGCAAACGCGTGCACGTAAAGCGGCTCTTTAATCTGGCCGATGCTTCCGATCCCAAAGTAACGCCGCAACAAGCCGAGGAGATCTTGGTGAAGCACCTAAAAGATGTTAGAGCATCCAACGAGATGTATGAAGTGCGAGTTTTCTTCGCTGACAATTTGAAAAAATTACCCTCTGCAGTTCAAGATAAAATGACCAAAGAGCCTTTCGGTATTTTTGCCGATTCTGCTCGGCAACTCAAGCTCAGGATTAGATTCGACCGCAAAGATCTTTCCGTCATAAAACTGACGACCTCAAGGGTAGATTACGAAGATGACGAGATGCTCTTTGAGGCTGCGTGGGAGGCTGCTGGCGAGAAATTTGGAGAATCAACGATCGGAGAAGTACGGAAGTTTATGGAGAAAAACATTTCGTCAAGGTCGATTGCCACTAATTAAGAGATGAATCTTCCATCGCCAACCGCCGTCACCAAAATAATCAGACGCGCTTCAAGATGGACCCCTTTAAAGACCAAGCTTGTTACAGGAAACCATTGCAGGTCGGGGCAAGAGGATTTGAACCTCCGACCCCCTGCGCCCAAGGCATCGCGGATGCGGCGTATAAATTGTTGATTTATGAGACATTTAATTTCAACGAGTTACAAAATGCTTATTGAGTTTTGTTGAACTTTGTGACTCTTTGGGGCATTGGCAGCTACAAGATGATCTACATGCATGGCAATAGAATAGACTTACTTCTGGCAGGGCAGTTGAGGCCTTCAGTGGAAGGCCACGTTCGATCGCATGTAGCAAATTCGGCAGGCTAGCCGGGAGACATCACAATTAACGCCCACCGAAGCGAGAGCGATGTGCGACGAAGACTTGGTCCTGCACCTGGCGCCAATAGATGGATCATTGAAGCCTTAGCACTAACCGGAGTGGTGTTGTTCACCATTTGGTGCTTGCACGGATTATGGTTGCTGAGTGCCGCAGCAGCGATCGTCATTGCGTCGCTGGGAATACTCTGGAGTCATGGTGAAACACCTCATTCACTCGGCCTGAC
>DATMMY010000083.1:0-2414 GCA_035569515.1 Candidatus Solibacter sp.
TTCCTGGTCAATCTGGATGCGCTCGTTGATGCGAAGCAGATGAGGCGAGGTATAAAGCCCGGTCCGGTATCCCGAGGCATGGACAATGCTGGCCAGGGTGGCTGCCGTGGAGCCCTTTCCGTTGGTGCCGGCGATCAAGACACTCTGCAATCTCCGCTGCGGATTCCCCAGGGCTTCCATCAACGTGCGCATGTGCGCAAGGTCGAACTTGCGGTTCGATAAGAGTTCGTGACCCAGCGCCATGAGGCCGGAAACTGCGGATTCGTAGTTGGAGGGCACAGATCAGGCAGCCTTGGGAGCCATAAAGTCCAGGACGCGGGCCAGGTAGGCCTTCATTTCCTTCCGGTGAACCACCGCATCCACCATTCCGTGTTGCAGCAGGAACTCGCTCCGCTGGAAACCTGCCGGCAGCTTCTGGCGAATGGTTTGTTCAATCACTCGTGGCCCCGCAAAACCGATCAGTGCGCCCGGTTCGGCAATATTGATGTCGCCCAGCATGGCGTAGGAGGCCGTAACGCCGCCGGTAGTCGGATCCGTCAATACGGAGATGTAAGGCACGCGGGCGGTATCGAGCCTTGCCAGGGCTGCGGAGATTTTCGCCATTTGCATCAGGCTCACCACGCCCTCCATCATGCGGGCGCCGCCCGAAGCGGAAACTACAATAATGGGCTTACGCTGATTGCAGGCCCTCTCGACTGCCCGGGTGATCGCCTCGCCGACAACCGCCCCCATGCTGCCGCCAATGAAGGCATACTCCATGGCGCTGACGATGACCGGACGGCCGTTGAGTGTGCCTTCAGCATTGATGATTGCGTCCTTCAAGCCGGTTTCCGTCTGGCTCTTTTCCAGGCGCGCCTTATAGGGACGAGTATCGGAAAAGGTGAGCGGATCCGTGGAAGCCAGCTTATCGTCCTGGATGGTATAACCGCCTTCATCCAGCAGCAGGGCCAGGCGTTCGAGCGCATTGATTCGGAAATGGTAATTGCACTTGGGGCAAACCTTGTCGTTTTCTTCCAGCTCTTTCTTCCAGATGATCTTGCCGCAGCCGTCGCACTTCAGGAACAAACCTTCCGTGCGCACGCGCTTCTCCTCAGAAGGCTGAATTTCGCTAGATTCTCGTTTAAACCACGCCAAGGAAAGTTCCTTTCTGTTCGGGCCTTTTGAGATTGCTGGTCTTGCGCTCGGGCTACATCATCGCATTTCCGATTCTTTCTTCGCGGCCCATTCGGGGCTAAACTGCTGCCCGCTCAGTATTCACCTGCGGAAAAAGTGGCGAAAGATTTTCGATCACCCGATCACCAGATGATCCGATCACCCGATTCTTCAGTACTCAATCCCACGCTGCGCCAGCACGCCTTTTTCGTAAGCGTGCTTCACCTGCTTCATCTCCGTTACCGTATCGGCCAACTCCACGATTGTCGGATGGGCGTTCCGGCCCGTCAAGATCACATGAACCTGTTCGGGCTTTTGTTTGAGGCCTTCCACAACCTTGGCCGGATCCAGCATGCCGTAACCGATGGCGTAATTGATCTCATCCAGAATCACCAGGTCCCATTGTCCCGAGGCAATGGCCTGCCGCGCCTCTTCCCATGCTTCTTCCACCATGCGTATGTCTTCAGGGTCGGTCTCCGCGCCGCCTACCTTTACGAAGCCCCGGCCCATTTGCCTCATGATGAATTTGTCGCCAAAGGCCTGAACGGCGTCCAGCTCGCCGTAATGCCAGGAGCCTTTCAGGAATTGCAGCATGAGCACCTTCATGCCATTTCCCACGGCGCGCAACGCAGTCCCCATGGCCGCTGTGGTCTTGCCCTTCCCCGGCCCGGTATTCACAATGATAAGCCCGCGATGAACATCACTCATAGGGATTTCAAATTTCAAAATTAAAATTTATAAATTTCAAATCATTCTAGTGCCCCGTGTGGTACGGATGGCCCTTTAAGATTGTAAATGCCCGATAGATCTGCTCCAGCAAAACAATCCGGGCCAGTTCGTGCGCCAGGGTCATCTTGCCGAAAGAGAGAATCAGGTCGGCTGCCCCTCGCGCATGGTCGCTGAACCCGTCTGCAGGGCCAACGGCAAACAACAGGTTCTGCGTGCCTCGGTCCTGTTGATCGCGTAGTATCTGGGCAAATTCCTCAGAGGTGAACTGGCGTCCGCGGGCATCCAGCAGGATAAGCACCGGCTTGGTGCGGCCGGAGCTATGCTCCGCCAGTTTTAGCAATGCCGCTTCCGCCGGCAACTCATGCGACTCGGACGGCACATGCCGCGAAATGCGTTTCAAATACTCCGCTGTCAGCGATTGAATCGCCGGCTCTTTGGTCTTGCCGACCCAGGCAATCTGAAGTTTCACTGGAAGAATTTTAGCATTGAGGGGCATTTCACCACTGATTCACACTTTTGTAGCTGCTGACACT
>DATMMY010000084.1:0-9087 GCA_035569515.1 Candidatus Solibacter sp.
CCGTACTCCAGCTTGACCGTCCCCACCAGTTCCCCGTGATGGTCTTCCACGTTGATCACCGAGATGCGGGCGCCCAGGCCGGTCAGCACGTCCAGCAAAGCGGCGCGGGTCGGGTTCAGCAGGAGGTTTTCAATCACCAGATTGGAATCCGGAAAGAGGGCGGCGGCGCACAGGAAAAATGCCGCTGACGAGATATCACCCGGCACCACGGCTTGAATGGCCCGCAGTTGCTGACCTCCGCGAATCGCCACGCGATTGCGGCTTCGCAAGAGCTCGGCTCCGAACGCGCGCAGCGCCTGCTCCGAGTGGTCGCGGGTGCGATGTGGCTCTTCCACCGCTGTTTCGCCTTCGGCCAGGAGCCCGGCGAACAGCACAGCGGATTTCACCTGGGCGCTCGCCACGGGCGTGACATATTCAATACTCTTGAGACGACCGCCACGTATCCTGAGCGGTGGCCGGTCGCCCGCTTCCCCGCCGATTTCAGCTCCCATTTGCCGCAACGGCATCATGACGCGTCCCATGGGACGCCGCGAAAGCGATTCATCGCCATGGAGATGGCACTCGAAGTCATGCCCGGCCAGAAAGCCGGAAAGCATGCGTATGGTGGAACCGGAGTTGCCGCAATCAAGGCTCTCAGCCGGATGCTGCAACCGTTCCCGGCCTTCAATCTCAATCGCGCCATCCTCTGCGTTCCGTATTGTGCAGCCAAGCTGTCGCAAGCAGCTAAGGGTACTGGCGCAGTCCGCGCCGGTCGAAAAATTCGCCAGGCGAGTGGTGCCCTGGGCCAGCGCCGCCAGCATGGCATAGCGGTGCGAAATGGATTTGTCGCCGGGCAGACGAATTGCGCCCAAGATATTTTTTGCGGGATGAATGATCAACGATTAGCTCCACGATCAAGAAATCACTGCAAGGCAGAGTTGCTCCAAAAATCAATATTTTTCTGTTGCCGAATTCCAAAACACGTACAACTCAACTTGAAAAAAAACATCATATGTGGTAGCACGGCTGAGAAACGCGTGCCAGCAGAGGTTAGCAGCCAGACCAGGTCCCCCCGCCACCTGATTTGGAAACGATCCCTCTCCTTTCAAACTCCAGGCAGCACAGGTTGTAATCTATGTTTTACCGGCGCGCGGCCCTTGCTCTTGTCTTAATCCTCACCAGCTATTATTCGCTGGCCCAAGGATATCCTCTTTATCAGCGGCAGATGCAATCGCCGGGACCGGGCAGCGAACCCGCATCCCTGAGCGGTAACGTGCTCAGTGCTGATAATAAACCACTGAAAGACGTGCGTGTTGAGTTGCGCGAAAGCAGCAGTGGCATAGCTGTAGCTTCGGTCTACACCAACGTGTCGGGTGACTTCGAATTTCCACGCGTGCCCAAAGGTATTTACGAGGTGGTAGTGATCGCAGGGCTGGAGGAATCGCGCGAGCGCATTGAAATGACCAACGTGCCGGGCTCCATGAGCATACGCATGGCGGTCCGGACGACGGCAACCGACGGCAACGACCGCAACAGCATCTCCGTGGCGCAATATAAGGTGCCGGGTAAGGCGCGCGAAGAATTCAAGAAGGCCAACAAATTGTCCCAGGAGCAAAAGCCTGAGGAGGCCCAAAAGCATCTGGAAAGCGCTTTGGCGATCTATCCCGCTTATGCGGATGCCTTTACGCTGCGCGGCATTCTGAAGCTCGAAGCTCACGACCTTACGGGTGCCCTTGCCGATCTGCAAAAAGCAATTGAGGCCGATGGCAATCATGCGCTGGCTTACATTGTGATGGGCGCGGCCCAGAATATGGAATCCAGATTCGATGATGCCATTCGCTCTCTGGAGCGCGGCCAGACCCTGGCGCCCGCCTCGTGGCAGGCTTGCTTTGAAATGGGAAAGGCGCTGGTGGGTAAAGCCAGGTACGAACAGGCTCTGGCGCAGCTTGACCGGGCCCAGGCTCTTGCTCCCAAGGACTATTCTGTGATCCACCTGGTTAAGGCGCATGCCATGCTGTCGCTCAACCATTACTCTGACGCCATGACGGAGCTGCAAGCGTACCTGGCAAAAGAGCCGAATGGCCCCAACCGCGAGCAGGCACAGAAGATGCTGGACAAAGCGCGCACCTTTGCAGCGAGGAAATAAGCTACGGGCTGCTAGGTTCTGGCTGCTAGCTACTGCTTAAAACTCTGCTTCCCCGGCAGGGTTTTATTTCCGTTCAGCACTCGGAATTTGGACGTGCGTCGACTCACGTCATAGCGCGCTGGCCCTGGCCTTCTCCTGCGATTGCAGCACTCGCTGGATGGTGCTTGCCAATCCTGTGCTGTTGATGGGCTTGGTGAGGTAGCCATCCATGCCGGCATTCAGGCACATTTCCTCGTCTCCCTTCATTGCATGAGCAGTCATGGCAATGATTGGAATGTGCGCTCCCGAGTGCTTCTCCCATTCTCGTATGGCCTGGGTGGCGCAAAGCCGTCCATTTCAGGCATCTGGACATCCATCAGGATTAAGTCAAAGGCGTGCTTCTGCACTCCAGAACGAACGTGGTTGTAGCAGAAATCGACAAGGCCTCCCGTAAATTACTGATTTGTAAGATACTTACTTTTTCAGTGGGTCACGAATGCTTATGGGCATTCATTAAGTTTTTAAGACCTTCCAGTATGAGCGCAAGAATCTTGTAACGCTCGTGGCATTCCCAGCACTACCCATTTGGTGGACCGAAAGCAATATCTTCCACGATGTGCTGTAACGCTCGTACACGGATCGATTCCGCGGGCCGGCTCAGTGGTTTTTTTTCGCAAGCACCAGTGGATGGAATCCCAATCGATATTCTGTAAGCAGATTTCTGCGCATTTTGACCCCATTTGGTTGCCATTTATTTGGTCTGGTACTAACTCCCATACTGCCCGTACCAATGCAGGCAAACAGTTGGCCGACACACTCCATCACCATCTTGCACTGCATCCTTCAATTCCACATTATGTAATATCCCATAGCCATGGCGGCAATGTAGCGCTCTATGCCCTGAAATATCTAACCGAGCAGGAACGCCACAAAATCGCAGGTATAGTGACACTTGGAACACCCTTCATTTGGTCCTCAATGAGAGATGTTGCATCAGTTAGAGAGACCCTCATGAAGTGCCTAAAATATGGCCCTATAGTATGGCTAATTTTATATATAGCAGCTTCTCTATATCTGGACAGTTTATTCACGTTTCTTGGAATATTCTCTCTGAGTATTGGAATCTTGGGGATAATCCTATGGATGGCTATTCGCAAATATTCGATTGGCACATGGGAACAAGCGGCAGATCAATTGGATGCACTGTTGGATGCCGGAGTACCGACGATTCCTCTTTTGTGCCTGGTCGTGAATAGAGATGAGGCCCTACTATGGATACGGATATGGGAATCCGTGGGGCGGCTACTATTCGGCCACTGGTATATGTCAGCAGTGGAGATAATAATCGACCTCCTGACAATATTTAGATCGCCACGTCTTATCTTAGTTGGGATAGATATGTATTTCTATTCGATAATTGCCACAGGAATATCCTGGGGGTTGGGCCTACTGTTCGTACTCGTAATCTTTGCTGGAAGTGCCTTGACCATTTCATCTCCATGGGGTTATGGAGAGACTTGGTTTCTACGATGGGTAGTTTTCATAACAACAAGAGAAATACCTCATAATCGAGCTGAAAAAAACACCTGGATATTTAAGAGCAATCTCATATCATTGGGCCTAAATTATGAAAACGATGATTGCCTTTATAAGGTGCAACGGTTCAGGCCAAGATTTTGGAGTTTTAATCACGGTTGGTTACACGACGACATCGAGGTTGCAGCAAGTATCGCGCTCTGGATGCGGTCTCTATTGCGAGAAGATGTTCCTGTGAATGCTTTGGGAGGGAATGAATATGGCATCAGTGGCTACACCGGCGGCAATTCATAACGATGAGAGTAGACTGACAAGAGAAGACAGCTCTCGGATTGAATTGAGCAACGAGATCGAAGGATTGATAACCGATTGCAGTGAGAAATACCGTTTTAACTCACGCTGGGATAATGTATTAAATATATTTGGGATTGGGCTATCCCTCGGTATTGTGTCAGCGGGAGTCTTTAGATATCCAGCAATAGCAGCAATCCTGGGGGGAATGGTCGCTGCTTTGGTCTCTGCCCAACGCGCCTTTCCATTTGGACAAAGAGCAATATTTTATAGAAATCTTGTAGGACAAGCTAAGAATTTGCGAACGGAATTTCAGCAGTCTCTAATTCCAGCGAAAGACGCAGTTGCCATTTTGAAAGCTTTACGACTCGACTTCGCGCAGCAATTGCCGCGTGGAATCACGTCAGTCTTAGATCGTTCTGCTGAACAGCTACAATGCTGAAAGTGTAATGTACGATCCTGAAGAGAACCAACACGCCTCTTCACAACCATCATGAGCGCAGTCAGCCCCAACAGGGGGGCTCTACTTCTGGCAAAGAAGAAGTTGATCGGGTGATCGATCATCCGCGCGCGTTATAGCGCGCTGGCCCTGGCCTTCTCCAGCGATTGCAGCACTCGCTGGATGGTGCTTGCCAATCCTGTGCTGTTGATGGGTTTGGTGAGGTAGCCATCCATGCCGGCGTTCAGGCACATTTCCTCGTCTCCCTTCATTGCGTGAGCGGTCATGGCAATGATTGGAATGTGCGCTCCCGAGTGCTTCTCCCATTCTCGTATGGCCTGGGTGGCGGCAAAGCCGTCCATTTCAGGCATCTGGACATCCATCAGGATCAGGTCAAAGGCGTGCTTCTGCACCTGCTCCAGAGCATCAATGCCGCATTGCGCTACCATCACCCGATGCCCCATTTTCTCCAGCAGCCGTTTGGCCAGCCTCTGATTGATTACGTTATCTTCCGCCACCAGTATCTTGAGCCCATCGGCGGCTGAATAGCCGGGGTCACTCTCCGAAACGCGCGGCATTGGGACCGCTTTCCTTGGTGAGGCAAGCAGGCGGCGCAACGCAGCCAACAATTCAGATTGCTTGACCGGTTTGATCAGGTACGCGCCAACGCCCATCTCCGCGCAACGTAGGGCAGTGCCATGGTAGTCGTCGGAGGTAAGCATCATGATGACCGTGGTCGCAAGCTCTGGCCGTACGGCGGTCTTCTGGACCAGTTCCAGACCGTTCATCCCCGGCATCCGGAAATCGGCCAGCAGCAATGGAAACGCCTCCCCATTTGCGGCAGCCTGGTTCAAGATCCTCAGGGCTTCCCCGCCGGACTCGGCAACGCTTGGCACCATTCCCCAGGCGCTCACCATCTGCTGCAAGATCTCGCGATTGACGCGATGGTCATCCACAATCAAGATTCTTGCGCCCCGCAGTTCACCCTTGTATTCATCAGCCAGGCCGGTGGCCGCGCCAACCATGAATTTTGCCGTGAAATAAAATGTCGACCCTACGCCCACCTCACTCTCCACCCACAGTCGCCCACCCATAAATTGGACGATGCGCAAACAAATGGCGAGTCCCAGCCCCGTTCCCCCGAATTTCCGCGTAATGGAAGCGTCCGCCTGCTCAAAAGCCTCAAAGATCAAACGCCTCTTGGCTGCGGGAATACCGATGCCGGTATCGGACAGCGAGAATTTCAGCTCGACTTCCAACTCATTCTGCCGCACAACTTCCACGCGCAACACCACTTCTCCCGAGTGAGTAAATTTGATGGCGTTGCCAATAAGGTTGATCATCACCTGCTTCAGGCGGGCCGCATCGCCCACCAGACGAGGCGGTATCTCCGCGGACAGGGAGTAAGCGATCTCCAGCTTCTTCTGGTGAGCTCTCAAGGCCATGGTGCGTGCGGCCTCGGCAACGGCTTCAGCCAGATCGAACTCCCGATTCTCGAACTCCAGCTTGCCGGCTTCAATCTTAGAGAAATCCAGAATGTCGTTGATCACCACCAGCAGGGTATTGGCTGAATCCTGGGCCATGCCCAACAATTCACTCTGCTCGGTTGTCAGTTGCATCTGCTTCACCAGGTCGAGCATTCCCATGACTCCATTGAGAGGCGTCCGGATCTCATGGCTCATGTTGGCCAGGAATTCGCTCTTGGCCCGCGTGGCAGCCTCGGCCGCTTCTTTCGCCCACTGCAAGGCCTGCTCGGTTTTTTTATGTTCCAGGATTTCCTGCTGGAGTTCTTTGGTGCGCTCGCCGACCAGTAAGACCAAGTCCGCTTCTCTCCTCCGAACGTGCCGTACCCTCAGCCGATAAATTCCCAATCCTGCGAATGCCACTACCAGCCCCAGAAGCGTGTAGAACCAGGCATTCTGGTAGAAGCGGGGTTCCAGGTAAAACTCGACTGCCTCTCCGGTGTCGCTCCACGTACCCCCATTGATGGACGCATTCACATGAAATGTGTATTTGCCGGACGCCATGTTGGTGTAGTGGGCATCGCGTTTGCCCTTTACGTACTTCCAGTCACTATCAAAAGGCTCCAGCTTGTACTTGAAATCCACCATTTCGGGCGCTACAAAACTGAGGGCTGCAAAATGGAAATCCAGTTCACCCACGCCCACAGCGGCTTTGCTCCCCTCAAGCAGACTGCCGTTGACCTGTACCGTCTCAATCACTACGGGTGGAGGCACTGGACTGGGAGCCAGTTTTTCCGGATCCACTTCTATCACTCCCTTGCCGCTGGCAAAAAGCAACAGGCCATCTTGCGCTTTCCAACCGGTAGATTGAGCGCCTCCGTTGAAATCAGTAGTAGGCAAATCATCGGCAAGACCAAAGGAAGTGGACTGAAAAACCTGGGTCTTGCGGGCGGCAAAATCGTTGAGATCGGCTTTGCGCGTCCGGGAGAGGCCGCGATCGGAGCTCATCCAGAAATTGCCGCGGCGGTCTTCCAGGAGACTCCATATCGTGTCGTCAAAAAGACCGTCTTTGACCCGGTACGTTGTGAACTGCCCGTTTTGATATCGAACCAGGCCCGATCCAAAAGTCCCGAACCACATGACGTTGTCCGCATCTTCATAGATACAGGTAGCGCCTCCGGCCAAGAGGCTTGGATTGTCAAAGCTCTTGAATTCGTCATCTTTAAGGCGCGCAAGGCCTTCTTCCGTGCCGAACCAGATGCCTCCCTCATGATCTTGAAAAATGACGCGCACGCGGTAAGCCCGCCCGTCTTTTTGGGTAAAGACCGTAAACTTTCCATCTTTGTAGCGGGTCAGTCCTCCATCGCGATTGCCGATCCACCAGCTCCCTTCACTGTCCCGATAAAGCGCATGAATAGTGTTACTTGCAAGGCCATCCTTGATGGTATAGCTGCGGATGACGCGGCCGGCGCGGACCAGCTTCAACCCGTTCTCTGTACCTACCAGCAAAGCGCCGTCCGTATCTTCCACAGTTACGAAGACCGTGTTGTCCGGTTGGTTGGGACCAAGCTTGACCGTTTGGATTCTCCCATTCCGCAAAACACTCAATCCCTTGTTGGTGCCAATCCAAATGCTCTTATCGCGGCCCTGGTAAACGCTCCATACCAGGTCATCCGCCACCCCCATCTTGCTGTCGTAAGCTGCAAACTTCACATCCCTGAACTTAGTCAGCCCGCCGGTTTGTGAGCCAACCCAAAGATTTCCTTCCCGGTCCTCGTAGATGGATTCAATCCGATTACTGTTGTTCAATAAGAGGCAGTCGAAGTCCTGCGATTTCAGCCGGCATAAGCTGCCTGCGGAAGTACCGATCCACAGGTTCCTGGCCCGGTCTTCATACAGAGCTGTAAGGGCGGCATTGCGGAATTGCGGAGCGGAATCGTAATGCGTAAGTTTGCCGTTGATGGAAGCGTATAAACCGTGAGTGGCAGTCCCGATCCACGCACTGCCTTCATGGTCGAAATACAAAGACTTGGGATCGTTAAAGGGAAGCTTGAGCTTTTCGACACTCTTGCCAACCCGATACACGTCATGGGCAGTCGCTGCCCATACCGTCTCGTCGGGCGCAATGGCAAGCGAGGTAATTTCTTCTGTTACTTCCAGCCTGGGGATAAACTTGCCTTGCCTGAACTCCGCCAGACCTCGGTCTGTTCCTATCCAGAGGGTGCCCCGGCGGTCCTGAGCAAGGGCCAGAATGAATTTACCGGGCAGCCCATCCCCCTCCGTATACGACTGAAACTGACCGGCGCTGTAGCGCGCCAAACCTCCACCAAAGGTCCCGATCCACAACGTCCTCTCCTTCTTGTCTTCCAGCAGGGAGCGAATGTAGTTATGTTTGATCTTTTCTTTAGTGGTGTTCTTGTCGAACGTTATGAACATCGTGCCATCAAAGCGGGCCAATCCTTGTTGCGTGCCCACCCATATAAAACCATCTTCAGTTTGCAGGATGGCATCAATCCAGGGGCTCGGGAGGTTCGCCCCGTTGTCCCATGTATTGCGCACATACTGCCGCACCGGCGTAGAAGGATCCATGGAAAACGCAAGGCGTCCGGTCAAAAGCAAGAACAGGCACAGCAATTTTCCGAGGGCGGCGCGGTTGCCAATATGGTGCGGAATCATCTGCGTTTTTTCCGAGGTATCACAGCCTGGTTTCTGAACACAACTTATCGAAAAACGAAAGGATTTTAGCTTTCTGGCGGGGGAAAATCTTCTGCTTTTTACAGAAGCGATAAAGAATACAAGAACCGGAAGCAAGGGTTCATGTTACCAACGGCCATTGCTCTCCATATTTTGCCAGGAGCTTGAAATTCTCAGCCGCCTTGGACACCGGGAAAGTTACCCAAAAAACTTGTAAGCCATTGTCAACGATCGCTCGATCCTTAGAAACCCTTTAAACTCAACGACGATAGCGTCCATGCCCCTTGCCGCGCGAAGGTATAGTGTTGCGACTGGAATTGCAATAAAAAAAACGGCGGAGAGATCAAATCCCCGCCGTCCTTTACATAAGCTTACAATTTGGCACTTTCAGCAGTTAGAGCTCGTCCGCTTCGGCCAGCTCAGCAGCAATCGGCGTGAGCGTCCCGAATAGCCCGTTCACTTCGCCATCCGGACCAGCCGTGAAGAACAGAGTAGTGGCAGGACCGGAGTTGGCGTTCCCCGCGCCAAACTGCAGCGCCCAGAGGCCGCTGCTGGTGAAG
>DATMMY010000085.1:0-3674 GCA_035569515.1 Candidatus Solibacter sp.
GTCTATGACGACATCATGACCACCCGCAAGACCGATTGGATCAACAACTTTTGGAAGGCGCTTGCGCATGATCCGGCGACCTTGAAGCGCACCTGGGAAGATATCAAGCAGATCATGGCGCCGGGGGCCCTTGATCCTCTGACCAAGGAACTCATCTATGTGGCCGTAAGCGTGAGCAACCAATGTGGGTACTGCATCGCGTCCCATACCGTGGCGGCGCGGAAGAAAGGCATGACAGATGCGATGTTCAAGGAATTGATGGCCGTGGTGGGAATGGCCAATGAAACTAACCGCCTCTCCGCCGGTTATCAGATTGAAATTGACGAGCAATTTAAGGTGTAAGCTCACCGCAAAGGACGCGAAGGACGCAAAGGAAGACCTTTTGAACCTCCGATAGAATTTTCGGCAGAAAGCAGTACTGCGGAGAATGATTTCAACATGAACACAAGCAACATGACTGAACCCTGGCTGCGGAGTACCTTGAAAGATGTACCTCCGGTACAAAGAGCGGTTTTACATGCCCTCCAACTGGCCGGCGAGGATCTAGAACGCTGGTGCGGCAATTTAAGCGATGAACAGGTGAATGCCTGTCCTTCCGGCATTGCTCCAGTGGCATTTCACCTCCGGCATATTGCTCGCAGCCTTGATCGGCTCCTGACTTATGCTGAAGGCCGTCAACTCAGCGGAGAGCAGATCGCGGGGCTCAAGTCCGAGTTGGATCCAGGCGCAACGAAAAGCCAATTATTTACGGAGTTGACAGCGGCTTTGGCAGCCAGTGCTGCCCGGATTCGGGCATTTGAGACCAACCAGATGGAAGAAGCGAGACAGGTAGGTAAGAAGCAGCTACCTACCACAGTAGGCGGGCTGCTGGTCCATGTGGCCGACCACACTCAACGCCACGTAGGGCAGGCCATCATCACCGCCAAGATCGTGGCAGCGCCACAAGGATAAGGACCATCGATTCAAAAGGCATCGAATAATTCGATTCGGCGCGTCTGCCCTGCTCCTCAAATTTGATGGTGTCTTACTTCGATAAGCGATTCATTTCAAATCTAAACCCTCAAATCTAAACCTAAGGCTGTAGGATGATTCGGTTGATAAAGGTGAACCTCGCCTCCGCCGGGAAGCTGAATCTTCGTAATGGAACCCCATCGTGCTTCTTGAATTTCAGAGCACTTAACGTCCTTCTTCGCCAGAAAAGCCATTTCGGCTTTCAGATCGTCGCACATGAAATAGAGTTCGTGGACACCATTCTCATTGGACGGATGGAATGCAGCTTCAGCCCGCGGCAGCGCAAAGATCAGCCAGCCATGACCAGCATCCACAGATTTGAACCCGAGGACGTCGCGGAAAAATGCGCGGTCCGCCTCAGCGTCTTTACTGTAAATAATTACGTGAGCCCCAGAAATCATTTGCCCTCCTAAGAACGCCCGGAATTTCTAAGCAGGCGGCATGTTCCGTGGAATCTCGGAAACTCGTCAAGATTAAATTAAGACACTACCCGAACTTGACGGGACAGGTGCAAACGAGATTATATCTATAGCTCCGCGACCAGGGATGCGGAAGCTAATCTTGCCCAAAGAAACCAAACTGATTCGCGGCCTTTCGCTGCTGGATTCTGTTCTGCTTCTGGCGAGCGGAATCATTGGCTCAGGCATTTTCCTAACCGCCAAGGAGGTTGCCGGGAATACCCGCTCGCCGTTGCTCTTCCTCTCCATTTGGGTCATCGGCGGAGTGATTACCATGCTGGCCTGCTTTGCCTTTGCGGAGATGGGCGCCATGTTTCCTGAGGCCGGCGGACAGTACATTTACCTGCGCGAAGCCTACGGCGAATTCGTGGCATTTCTCTATGGCTGGATGATCTTTACGGTCAGCGTAGGTGGAACCATTGCGGCGCTAGGCGCCGGCTTTTCACAATACCTGGGCAAAGTCTTCCCCGTGCTCGACGCCCGACTCCCGGTGTTCTCCGTATACCACTTCACACTCACCCGCGGGCATCTGGTCGCGGTCGTTGCGATCGCGTTCCAGACCATGGTCAATATCTACGGCGTACGCCGGGGGGCGGTCCTCCAGAACATCGCCACTTGGGCCAAGTTCGGCGCGATTGGAATGTTCGTCGTCCTGGGCCTCGCCTGGGGCAAGGGCTCATGGAGCCATTACTCTTCGTCATTGCCTTCCTCTCCCGGAGGGCCATCGCTGATGACTGGAATAGGCGTGGCCCTGATCGCCGTTTTCTGGGCCTATGATGGCTGGGTCTATATCACCTGGGTCGCCGGCGAGATAAAAGATCCGCAGAGAAACCTGCCGCGCTCGCTGATCACGGGCGTGACCATCGTAGGAATTCTGTATCTGGTCATCAATGCCGTTTATCTCTACGCGTTGCCCATGACCCGGATTGCCTCTGACGAAGCTGTGGCGCAGACCGCGGCCGTCTCCATGTTCTCGGGGAGCGTGGCCCGCTGGCTTGCCCTGATGATTGCCGTCTCCTGCTTCGGCGCTATGGCCACCGGGATCATGACGGGCGCGCGCGTCAACTACGCCATGGCTGAGGATGGCGTCTTTTTCCGTGCGTTTGCCCGAGTGAGTCCGCGCTGGCGCACACCAGCGTTCAGCCTGGCGTTGCAGGGAATCTGGGCATGTGCGCTTGCCTTGAGCGGAGGCTTCGAAGCCCTCTTCACTTATGTGATGTTCATGATGGTTCTCAGCTATGTCCTCACCGTGGCGGCCCTGTTTGTGCTGCGCCGCAAAATGCCCGATGCGCCTCGCCCCTATCGCTGTACGGGATATCCATGGCTTCCCCTGCTCTATGTAATCCTGGGAAGCATCTGGGCTGTGAATGCCGCAGTAGAGAAAACAACGGAAACCGGCATCGGGACGGGAATCGTACTTTTGGGTATACCCTTTTATTTTTATTGGAAAAGGCAGAAAACGGACGGTGTCGCCGCAAAGGGCGCTGCGGAAGCAAAGTAGTCAGAACCGCTCTCAAGCGCATCACCAAAGTTGTATCCGAATTCCTTGATTAGCGCATCATTTTCTCTCTCTGATTTGAAGCGCTCTAATTCGTGTTTATTCGAGTGAATTCGCGGCTAAAATTGATTTTCGTTCTCTCTCCTGGCAGAGCGTCCCAACGACAATCTCTTGCAACTATTCCTGGAGGAACAAAAATGACTGCGAAGGATTCAACCAACTCCGTGCTCGTGGAGCGCGAAAGCAACATAACAGTTGTTACCATCAACCGCCCGGAGGCAAGGAATGCGGTAAATTCCGCCACGGCCCGCAAATTGCTTGAAGCCTTTCAGGAATTTGATCGCGACGATACTTTGGATGTCGCCATACTGACCGGCTCCCAGGGAACATTTTGCGCGGGTGCCGACTTGCGCGAGGTCGCTGCCGGCACACGCCCTCCAGTCACAGAAGAGGGTGACGGGCCTATGGGTCCAAGCTGGATGCTGCTGGGCAAGCCCGTACTGGCCGCAGTTGAAGGCCACGCGGTTGCCGGAGGTCTGGAGCTGGCCCTGTGGTGCGACATGCGCATTGCGGCCCGCAATGCCGTATTTGGTGTCTTCTGCCGCCGATGGGGCGTTCCCCTCATTGATCTGGGAACCGTTCGCCTGCCCCGGCTGATCGGCCAGAGTCATGCTCTCGATCTCATCCTCACAGGCCGTGGCGTCTCC
>DATMMY010000086.1:0-9359 GCA_035569515.1 Candidatus Solibacter sp.
GGCGACATCAATGACAAGAACAGCCGTGTTTCCAAGCTGAAAGCCGATTCACGCAACTACAGTCTCTTAGCCGAACTGAATACGCGTCCGCGCACGACCTATATTGGGGCGGTATTGAACCCCAATCCTGAACTTACTAAGACCGGGGAGAAGTCATAAGCAATGCCCGTACGTGACGAAACCGATCTACTGCCGCCAAAAGGCATAAGGCCGCCCATTATCGGCCCAGGCCAGGACTTTGGCACCGTAACGGACCGGATTGCTGGCGTGGTGCTGACCAAGCACACCCCGGTCTTCTGGATCATGATCTTCTCCATTGGAGTGATGCTGGCGGGCATGCTGACCACGGCCGTTGCCTACCTGATCTTCAAGGGCACAGGTATCTGGGGAATCAATATCCCGGTCGGCTGGGGGTTCGCGATTGTCAACTTCGTCTGGTGGATCGGTATCGGACACGCTGGCACGCTCATTTCCGCCATCCTGCTGCTGTTCAAGCAGAGCTGGCGTACCTCCATTAACCGCTTTGCCGAGGGCATGACGATTTTCGCGGTCATGCAGGCCGGCCTGTTCCCGCTGATCCATACCGGGCGCCCCTGGCTGGCGGTCTACTGGCTCTTTCCCTATCCCAACAGCATGGGCGTCTGGCCGCAGTTCCGCAGCCCGCTGATCTGGGACGTCTTTGCCGTCTCTACTTATTTCACCGTCTCGTTCCTGTTCTGGGGCATAGGGCTGATTCCCGATTTTGCCTCGCTACGCGACTCCGCCAAGACATTGGTTGTGCGGCGCATTTACGGAATGCTTGCCATGGGCTGGCGCGGTTCGGCCCGCCACTGGAACCGTTATGAGACGGCTTACATGCTGCTGGCAGGGCTGGCGACGCCACTGGTGCTCTCCGTCCATAGCGTGGTGAGCCTGGATTTTGCCGTGTCCCTCATTCCCGGCTGGCATACCACGTTTTTCCCGCCCTATTTCGTGGCGGGCGCAATCTACTCGGGATTTGCCATGGTGCTGATCCTGGCCATTCCGTTCCGCTATCTCTACGGGATGCAGGACTACATCACGCTGCGCCACCTGCAAAATTGCGCCAAGCTCATGCTGGCCACCGGCCTGATTGTGGCGTACGCCTACTCCATGGAGGTCTTTTTCGGCTGGTACAGCAATAACAAATTTGAGTGGGCCATGGTGCTGAACAGAATGACCGGCCCTTATTCCTTCTACTACTGGATGTTGATCCTCTGCAATATCGCCATACCGCAATTGCTGTGGTTCAACAAGGTCCGCTCCACGCCCTGGAAGCTTTTTTGCGTGGCCCTGGTGGTCAATACCGGAATGTGGCTGGAGCGCTTTGTAATCGTGATAACCAGCCTGCAACGAGATTTCCTGCCCAGCTCCTGGGGTATGTATTGGTTCACCAAGTGGGACCTGATGATTTTCATAGGGACCATGGGCTTCTTTACTTTGTTGTTCTTCCTGTTCATCCGGCTCACGCCGGCCATCTCGATCTTTGAAATGCGGACCCTGCTGCCCCAGGCGAAGGTGAAAGAATGAAGACAGCGACTGCCTTTCCTATCTACGGACTGATGGCGGAGTTTGATACTCCTACGGACCTGGTGCATGCCTCCAAGGCGGCCTATGAGGCTGGGTACCGCAAGATGGATAGCTATACGCCCTATCCGCTGGAAGAAGCTGCGGAGGCCATTGGGGTCCACCACAATCGCGTACCGCTGCTGACGCTGTGCGGCGCGATGCTGGGCATGATCGGCGGTTATTCGCTTCAGTATTGGGTTTCCGCCGTGAACTTTCCCATCAACGTGGGTGGCAAACCATTTCACTCGTGGCCGGCGTTTGTTCCTGTGACTTTTGAGTGCGCTATTTTGGGCGCCGCATTGGCCACGGTAGTCGGCATGATCGCGCTCAATGGGCTGCCCCAGCCGTATCATCCGGTGTTTAACTCCCCAAATTTCGCTCGGGCCAGCCGTGACCGGTTCTTTCTTTGTATTGAATCTCAGGACGCCAATTTCAGGCTGGACGAGACCAGGCGTTTTCTTGAGACTTTCCATCCTCTGGAGATCACGGAGGTGCCGCATTAAGGCTTCGGCACAAAACCGCTTTACGCTGCCTGTACTTGCGGCACTCTTTGTCCTGGGACTGGGTCTTTCCGGCTGCCGGCAAGACATGCAGGACCAGCCTAAGTTCATCCCCTTGCGTGCGAACAATTTTTATCCGGACCAGCGCTCGGCCCGCGATCCGGTGGCGGGAGCTGTGGCCCGGGGCCAACTGGACGACGATACCTACTTTCTCACTGGAAAGCATGGCAACGTTCTGGGCAATGAGCTGCCCGATCCGCTTTCAAAAGAGGGCATCGCTCAGATTCTGGCGCGCGGACAGAACCGCTACAACATCTATTGCACCCCTTGCCACGCGCAGGTGGGCGATGGTGGAGGCATGATCGTGCAGCGCGGTTACCGGCGGCCTCCTTCTTTCCACGAGGAGCGGCTGAGGAACGCGCCCCTGGGACATTTCTTTGACGTAATGAGCAATGGGTTTGGGGCCATGCCGGACTACTCCGCGCAGATCAAGGCTGTGGACCGCTGGGCAATTGCGACTTACATCCGGGCCCTGCAGCGGAGCCAGCATGCAACCGAGGCCGATGTTGCTCCCCAGGACCGAGACAAATTGAATAATCCACCACAGAGTAAATCCCAAAATCCTGCCGAGTCCGAGACGCCGGGAGGTGGTAAGCGATGACCACCACCGTTCGCGTTACACCGGCTGACTTTGCGCCTCCTTCCGTAATTCCGCAGTGGGGACGGCTCACGCTGACTGTGGGAGGTCTTTTCTCGGCGATCTCGGTCGGCTTTGCAGTCACGAACTGGGAGCGTTTCCTTCATTCGTGGCTGATTGCCTTCATGTTTTGGCTGGGCCTTACCCTCGGCTCGCTCACGCTCCTGATGCTGCAATACACCAGTGGCGGAAACTGGGGGAGGCTCGGGCGCAGGTTCTGGGAGGCGGCCACTCACAACTTGTGGCTGATGCTGGCCTGCTGGATTCCTATTGTTGCGGGAATGAAGCTCCTCTATCCGTGGACGCATATGAAGCCGGAAGAGCTGGGACCGGCCAAGGCTGCCTACTATCTAAATCCGACGCTGTTTATTGTCCGCGGAATCATTTATTTCATCGGCTGGATGTTCCTGGCCTGGCGGATGCGGCGCTGGTCCAAGGTTGAAGAAGCCGGCCAGTCAACGCCTGCCGCCTTCGTCGGCATTCAAAATCTGAGCGGCGCAGGCATTGTATTTTATGGCCTGACCGTGACCCTTGCTTCAGTGGATTGGGTCATGTCGCTGACGCCGGAATGGTGGTCAACGGTTTTTGGCATGTTGTTCATGGTTGGCCAGTGCCTTAGCGCGTTTGCTTTCACTATCTTCCTGCTGGCCAAGCTGGCCCCGCGCGAGCCGCTCTCGCGCATATTCAAGACCGATTATCTCCACGATTTCGGCAAGATGATGTTTGCCTTTGTCGTATTGTGGGCTTACCTCTCATTTTCGCAGTGGCTCATTATCTGGTCGGGAAACATCGTGGAAGAGATCCGCTGGTACCTGGATCGGATCAAGGGCAACTGGCAGATCGTTGTGATAACGCTGATTGCTCTGCACTTCGTGCTGCCGTTCGCGCTGCTGCTCTCGCGAAGCCTGAAGCGGCAGGCCCGCAAGCTGGTCCTTATTGCCCTGCTGCTGATGTTCATGCGTTACGTCGATCTTTTCTGGTTGATCGTACCCAACTTCCACGGGCATGTGCAGTGGCTGGATATCGTGATGAATGTTGTGACATTTACCGCCATCGGCGGGTTGTGGCTGGGGATTTTCTTTTACAAGTTGAGCCAGCGCGCCCTCCTGCCGGTCAACGATCCTCATTTTTCGGAGATGCTGGAGGCCAAGCATGGATGAGATGGGCGAGTTTCGTCCCCAAGGCGGCGACCCGCAGGTGAAAGAAAGCCACCAGGAAGTAGATTTCAGCGTCCGTATGATCGTAGTGTCGATCGTATTTCTGTTGATTGGAGGCATAGCCGTAATGCTGGTCTCCGTGGGGATCATGAAAGGGCTTGAATGGTGGGAGCAGAAGCACGACGCGCAATTGACGCCCATGCAAGAGCAGCTCAACAAAGAAAGGGCGACTCCGAAACAACCGGAAGGCGTAAAACCTCCGCCTGATTGGGACGAGCGGGCGCAAGAGGAGAGCCACCTTCAAAAAACTTTCCCCACGCCCAGGCTGCAGTACGACGACGTAAGAGACATGGACGACCTGCGCTCGGCCGAAGACGCCCGTTTGATGAGCACCGGAAGGAATCCTGACGGAACCGTGCACATCCCGATCACCCGTGCGATGGAATTACTGTCGAAAGAAGGGCTGCCTCCGGTAAGCGGGCCGTTCGTGCCGAGTGTTCCGTTGCCGGTCGAGCCGGTAACCAGTCCTCCGGATGCCAAGGCCAAAGCTGGAGCTAAATGAGCAGGGCGGTAAGCCCGATTTGATCGGTAAAAAGATCGGCAAAAACGGCCGGTAAGAATGACCGTAAATTGAGAATGACCAGTAAATAATGACCAGCAAAAAATGATCGGTAAAGCGCAAATTCGAAGCCTGATCGCCATTGTGGCCCTGGTGTTCGCAGCCAGCCTGGCTGCGCTGGCGCAGGCTGCGCCCAAAGGAGACTTAGGGCAGACATCAGCAGACCAGAAACCCGCCATTCTGGACCAGGTGGGAATTGACCAGCGACTCAACCAGCAGGTACCGCTGGACTTGAGCTTTGTTGATGAGAACGGTCAGGCAGTTAAGCTGGGGCAATACTTCGGACAGAAGCCGGTGGTGCTCTCGCTGGTGTATTACCAGTGCCCCATGCTTTGCTCGCAGGTGCTCAACGGGCTGACCTCGTCGCTGAATGTTCTGCGTTTCGACATTGGCCGTGAGTTCGATGTAGTCACGGTCAGCTTTGACCCGCGTGACACGCCGGCCGCGGCGAATGAAACCAAGCAGAGAATGCTGAAGCGGTATCGTCGTCCCGGTTCGGAGCAGGGCTGGCATTTCCTGACCGGAAAGAAAGAGCAGATAGACGCGCTGACCCAGGCTGTAGGTTTTCGTTATGCCTGGGACCCGGAAATACAGCAATACGCCCACGCCAGCGGCATCATGCTGCTGACCGCTGACGGGCACGTGGCCCAGTACTACTACGGAATTGAGTATTCGCCGCGTGATCTGAGACTGGGGATAGTTCAGACATCGCAGGGCAAAGTTGGGAGCCTGGTGGAGCAGGTGTTGTTGTACTGCTATCACTACGATCCCGCCAAGGGCAAATACGGCGCGGTGATTTTCAACATTTTGAGAGTTAGCGCTTTGGCCATGATTTTAGTGTTGGGTGGATTCATGTTCCTGATGTTCCGCCGCGACGCAGCAGCCAGGCGACACGGGCTTTATCAAACGAGCTGATATAGATGCACTTTAAATTGCCATTATTTCCCGACCAGGCCTCGACAGTGGCCGGACAGGTGGACGCTCTCTACCTCTTCCTGGTGCTGCTCACCACCTTTTTCTCGCTGCTGATTGGCCTGCTTATCCTTTTCTTTGCCATCAAGTACAAGAAGACTCCGGAGCGGAAGGCAGAGCAGATTCACGGCTCAACCTTGCTGGAGATCATCTGGACGGTCATACCACTGGGTATTTCCATGTTCATCTTTGCCTGGGGCGCTGCCATTTATTTCCACCAGCGACGCCCCCCAACCAACGCGCTGGAGCTGTACGGCGTAGGCAAGCAATGGATGTGGAAGTTTGAGTACTCCGGAGGCCAGCGCGAGATTAACTCTCTTCACGTTCCCACGGGAAGACCGGTCAAGATTTCCATGATTTCCCAGGACGTGATCCACAGCCTTTTTATTCCCGCCTTCCGGGTGAAATACGACGTGCTTCCCAATCGTTATACGACCGTCTGGTTTGAGGCCACGCAGCCGGGCACCTACCACCTGTTCTGCTCCCAGTATTGCGGCACCAAGCACTCCGGCATGATTGGCGAGGTGGTGGTGATGAAGCCGGACGATTTTGAAACCTGGTTGGGAAGCGGCAAAGCAGAAGGATCCATGGCGGCGAATGGCGAAAAGCTTTTCCAGGAGCTGGGCTGCATTACCTGCCATCGTCCTGATTCCGGGGCGCGCGGGCCGAACCTGCAAGGGCTGTATGGACGACCGGTAAGGCTGTCTGACAACCGCACCGTGGTGGCCGACGACAACTACATCCGCGAGTCCATTCTCAATCCGAATGCCAAGATTGTCTCGGGGTTCCAGCCCATTATGCCCACGTTCCAGGGAGTGGTGAAGAGCGAGGAAGACATGATGCAATTGCTTGCCTATATCAAATCCCTGGGCGAGCAGTCGGGACAGCCGCTGAACAATCGGACCTCGCCTACGATGATCCGCGATACCGAGGTACCGAATATTCAGCAGGAAAAGAAAAACAAGAGCGAGACACCTCAACCGCAATCAGAGAAAAAACCATGAGTAGCGCAACTATAACGACGCCACCACAGCTCGAAATGCCTAAAAAGCATTACTTGAACGACAACTATGGCATCAGATCGTGGCTGTTGACCAAGGACCATAAGCGGATCGCAGTTCTGTATCTTCTTACCCTTACGTTCTTCTTCTTTCTGGGCGGCGTGTTTGCCGCCATGATCCGCTTGCAGTTGCTGACTCCCGAGGGAACGCTCTTCCAGGCGGACACATACAACAAGCTGTTCACCATGCACGGCGTCAACATGGTCTTCTTTTTTCTGGTTCCGTCGATTCCCGCCGTGCTGGGTAATTTTCTGGTTCCCCTGATGGTAGGCGCCAAAGATCTGGCCCTTCCTAAAATCAACCTGGCCAGCTGGTACATTTTTATTGTCGGCGCCGCCTTTGCCCTGGCAGCCTTGGTCAGCGGCGGCGTAGACACGGGCTGGACTTTCTACACCCCACTCAGCTCCGGCTATCTAAAGACCCATGTCATCACCATGGCGGTCGGTGTCCTGATCGCCGGCTTTGCTTCCATCTTCACGGGTTTGAATTTTATCGTTACCGTCCACCGGATGAGGGCGCCCGGGCTTACCTGGGGCCGGTTGCCGTTGTTCATCTGGGCGAACTATGCCACCAGTATCATCATGGTCCTGGGCACGCCGGTGCTGGCCATCACCCTGATCCTGCTGGCCCTGGAGCGCGGCTTCCATATTGGTATCTTCGATCCCAAGCTGGGTGGCGATCCTGTACTTTTCCAGCACATGTTCTGGTTCTACTCCCATCCGGCGGTCTACATCATGATCTTGCCCGGCATGGGCGTAATCAGCGAGATCGTGACCTGCTTCTCTCGCAAACGGGTCTTTGGATACTCGTTCGTGGCGTTTTCCAGTATCGCCATTGCGGTCTTTGGCTTCCTGGTCTGGGCGCACCACATGTTTGTGGCCGGTATCTCTACCTATTCCGCGCTGGTGTTTTCGCTGATGAGTTTTGCCGTCGCTATTCCTTCGGCGGTGAAGGTCTTCAACTGGACCGCCACCATGTATAAGGGCTCCGTGAGTTTTGATACGCCCATGTTGTACGCCATCGGCTTTATAGGGTTGTTCACCATTGGAGGGCTGACCGGGCTCTTCCTGGCAGCTTTGGGCCTTGACGTCCACGTACACGACACTTATTTCGTGATCGCTCATTTCCACTACGTGATGGTGGGCGGCATGGTCATGGCGTATCTGGGAGGAATGCATTTCTGGTGGCCCAAGCTGAGTGGACGATTGTATCCGGAAGGCTGGGCCAAGCTGGCTGCGCTGATTACCTTCATCGGATTCAACCTGACGTTCTTTCCCCAGTTCATTCTCGGCTACATGGGTATGCCGCGCCGGTACGCAGCGTATCCACCGGAGTTCCAGGTGTTGAATGTGCTTTCCACCGCGGGAGCGTCCATTCTGGCGGTAGGCTTTATTCTGCCCCTCATCTATTTCCTGTGGTCCATGAGATACGGCGCGATCGCAGGTCCTAATCCATGGAATGCGACAGGATTGGAATGGCAGACCAGTTCACCGCCTCCAACGCATAATTTCGACCAGACTCCCGTGGTAACGCAAGAGCCGTACCACTACGGAGAAGAGGAGGAGGTCCCAGTTGTCCCATAGTCCGACGACAACCACGGAACATCATCCAGCGCTGGCCCATCAGTTTGACAGCATGGCCCAGCAGCGGGAGGCCTCCAATTTGGGGATGTGGGTCTTCCTGGTGACGGAAATCATGATGTTCGGCGGGCTCTTTGCCGCCTACCTGATCTATCGCCTGAAGTATTACGAAGCCTTTGTTGGCGGCAGCACCAGCATCAGCGTGTCTTGGGGCTTTGCCAACACTCTAGTCCTCATCAGCAGCAGCTTGACCATGGCCATGGCCGTCTGGTCAGCACAGCATGGCAGACGGAAGCAAACGGTAGCCTTTATTGCCCTGACCATGCTGCTGGGGACCGCCTTCCTGGGAGTTAAGGCGAAAGAGTATTACGACAAATATGACGAGTGCCACATTCCTGGCATCTCGTTTAATGCCGAAGGTGGCCCGGGCTGCAGGACCGGCAACATCGCCGAGGAGCTTGTCCAAAGAGAACATATCACTCCGGAGGCGGCGCTTCAGATTGCGCGGCAGACCCAGATCTTTTTCTCGTTTTATTTCGCTATGACCGGCTTGCACGCCTTTCATATGCTCTTGGGCATGGGTCTCATGACGTGGCTGCTCTTAAGGGCGCGCCGCGGCGACTTTGGCCCGGAGTATTATTCGCCAGTGGAATATGCGGGACTGTACTGGCACTTTGTAGATATTGTCTGGATTTACCTTTTCCCGCTGTTATATCTGATCAGCAGGCACAGATAGATTTGACAGGTCAGGGATTTTCGCACGCTGATTTGAGAAGGGCACGGCTTCAGCCGTGCCATACGAGCTATTGAAAATACGTCCGGGGCTTCAGCCCTGAGGTAACGCAGGATTATGGCAGAGCATTCGCATCCAAGTCGCAAGCTTTACGTGATAATTTTCCTGGCGCTGGTGGCCGGAACATGCCTCACCTGGGGGATTGCATTATGGGTAGATCTCGGGAAGTGGAACCCGGTAGTCGCCCTCGCCATCGCCTGCACCAAGGCCACGCTGGTGATTCTTTACTTCATGCACGTGCGTTACAGCAGCAAGCTGACCGTCCTTACGGTTAGCGCCGGATTTTTCTGGTTGATGATTCTGATTACGCTGAGTCTGACCGACTATCTGACACGCTCGATAGCGCCTTAGAATTGGGGCGGTCGTAATTGGCTTGAAGGTGGTATAGTACGA
>DATMMY010000087.1:0-7024 GCA_035569515.1 Candidatus Solibacter sp.
CCTGGCCATGGAGTATTCCAACCTGGGCCAGATTGAAACCGCACTGGAGCAGTTCAACAAGCTGCTGGAGTTGCATCCTGACTACACCAATGGATATTTCATGGCAGCCCAGACCCTGGTGAAGGCCGGAAAGACCGAAGATGCCAAGAAGATGCTCGCGACCGGCATTGAATCCGCCAAACGAACGGGTAACCGTCATGCACTGTCAGAGATGTCATGCATGTTGGACGAACTGGCTTAAGACCAATGCGGTTCACTTAAGCTTTCCCAGGCCTTCTCGATTAAAAAACTTGTGGAAGCGTAAGAGAAATCTTATGTCGTCCCTACGGAACTCGTCATTTATTTTCTAACGTTCCCCAGCACTTACCCTTCGCTCCGCTCGAGGGCAAGCTGTGCTGGGCTCAATAATTTCGCCCCTCTGCCCCGGATTATTCATGTGCAGAAAAAATAACTCGACCGCCCTTGTCATTCTGAGCAACAGACTCGCGGGTGGCGAGTTAAGATGAAATGAACACGATGGCGAGGGGTAAGGCGCACTCATTAAGAAGTGTCATCCCGAGCGTAGCGCCGCAAAGAAGCGAGCACAACGCATCTGAAAGGCGCGGAGAGAGAGCCTGTCCTGAGGCAGCCGAAGGAGACCCCGACAATCCTTCGGACTTAAATGCAATTCCAAGGCGTTCTACCCAAATCCCTCAGGCATTGTCCCATTAGACGGCTTTAAAGGCCCATTGATTCTATTGGACTTGAAAGCTTGTTCATTCTGAGCAGCTAACCCGCTTTGCAGCGGGTTAAGTGAAGTAATGACAAGGGAGAGAGTGTGTCGCGTGGGAAAAGATTGCCAAGCTTTGACACGCGCATTCATGAATAATCCAGGCTCTGGGGCTGGGATTTATCGTTCTGCGCGCAACCTTGAATTTCTTAAGTGAACCGTATTGAGGCTAAGCTAACGGTATTAAGACCAGGTTGATATCCCTCATGGGCTGGTTCGGCTACCAAGATAACTTCTCAAAGATTCCCATGCCATTCCAAGCAAACTGACTCCGCAGCCAATATCGAGAACCAGCGGAATCCACCACCACCTGCGCAGCCCGTGAACAGGAACCGTGCGAAGGCCAATTGCCCCCAACAGACCGCCAACGATCACAACCAAAGACTCAGCGGATTTCTTATCGCGCCAGCCGCGCAAGACAGTTTGAATGTTGGCGACGATAACCAATGCCGAGAACAGGATCAGGAGGCATGAAATGGTCCACCGAAGCATAGTCTAGAATTTAGAAAAATTCAAAATTTTAAATTTCACTTGCTGTTCCGCGCAGCCTCTGCCAAGACCTTTTCGGTTGGCTTCATCTGTTTGCGGATGGTCCGCTCCACGAAGCCGGGGAAGTTTTCATAGAGCTTGATGAAGATCGAGTAGAAGCGGGGCGTCACGACTTCCCTCTTGCGCTTGAGCAGACCGCGAAGAGTCGCCTGGGCTACTACATCTGGACCTACGGCGTATCTCACCGCTCCGCCAACCCGTTGGCTGCTTTTCCCTTTGAGCATATTGTTGGAAAAATCAGTGGCGATATATCCCGGAGAGACGGTGAGCACGTTGATATTGTGCTTCTGCAGCTCCATGCGCGCCGCCATGCCTATCGCCTGTAAAGCATGTTTGCTGGCGGCATAGGCCCCCATGTAGGGAGTGGAGATGTGGCCGGAGACGGAAGAAATATTCACGATGTCTCCTCCACCCTGCTGGCGCATGATGGGAATCACCGCCTGCATACACTCTATGGCTCCAAACAGATTGGTGTCGAACATCTGGCGGCACTGGGCCAGGTCCAGGGCAGCCACGGCGTCATTCAAACCAAAGCCGGCATTGTTGACCAGGATATCGATACGGCCAAATTTACTCATGGCGGCCTGCACCATGGCCTGGACCTGCTCGCGTTTACCCACATCGCAGGCCACGCTGATGGAGTTGTCGCCTGCGCCAATTCTCTCCCGGGCGGCTTCCTGACGCGCCAGATCGCGAGCACACAGGACCAGGCGAGCGCCCTCGCGGGCGAACAATTTCGCAATCTCCTCCCCGATTCCCATGGAGGCCCCGGTAATCACAGCAACTTTTCCTTGTAATTTCATGACCCAAGCTTTGTATTGCGTGTCGGGACTTTAGTCAATACCGTTATGTCGAAATTATGAAAACCCGCAGAAGAATTTGGTAATTGAGTAACCCTGGTAATTGGGTAATTGAAAACCTACTGCTTCCTTTGCGCCCTTGGCGTCCTTTGCGGTGAGCTCCTGGGTTTGACTGAATGCTGAGTGCTGACGGCTGAGTGCTGAACTGCAGAGTGCTTGCGACTGAATGCTATAGAATGACCTCGTGAGCTTGCTGGCCCTCTTTCCGCTCGATGTCGTGCTATTCCCTGGCGCGCCGCTGCCGCTGCACATTTTTGAGCCACGCTACAAAGAGATGATCGGCGAATGTCTGGAAAAGAACCGGCCTTTCGGCATGGTCCGCACGAACGGCAAGAATGCCTTGGCCGAGATAGGGTGTTCCGCTGTGATCGTCAACGTCAGCAAGAAATATGATGATGGACGTCTGGATATCGTGACCGAGGGCAAGCAGCGCTTCGAGATTGTGCGACTAAACCAGGAACGCTCCTTCCTCCAGGGCGAAGTCCTCTTCTTTGAAGATGCGCCCGGGCAGGTGGCCGCTACTGACCTTGAAACAGTTGTCCAATTGCACGAGCAGCTTCTTGAAATTCTGGGACAAAACGTTGAGATCGACCGCCAACATCCGCTCATCTCTTTTCACCTGGCCCATGAGCTGCCGGTCGACTTGGATTTCAAGCAGGCGCTCCTGGAGATGAAATCCGAGGTGGAACGCGTCGAAACGCTGATCGAATACTATCGGGCCACCATTCCTAGAGTGGAAAAGACCTTGCGTGCTCGCGAAAAGGCCACCGGCAACGGCCATGTCCATTGATCGCGGGCGTATAATCTGCAAGAGGCCCCTTCATGAATCTTCCTCGTACCTTGGGTGAGTTGCGGAAAAGCAATTTTTCTGAGCAACGACTCAGCACTCGCAAAGTAAAAGACGAAATCCGCGAAAACCTGATGGCCAAAATCCGTTCCGGCGAAATCATTTTTCCTGGAATCGTAGGCTATGACGATACGGTAGTCCCGCAGCTCATCAACGCGGTGTTGTCCCGGCACAACTTTATCCTGCTGGGCCTGCGTGGACAGGCCAAAAGCCGGATCCTGCGGGCGCTTACCTCGTTGCTCGATCCTCAGTTGCCGTACGTCGCCGGATGTGAGATCCATGACAATCCTTACAGCCCCATCTGCAAACGCTGCCGCGATCTGATTGCCAACAATAAAGACGAGACTCCCATTGCCTATCTCGCCCGCGACGACCGCTACGTGGAAAAACTGGCTACGCCCGACGTGACCATTGCCGACCTGATTGGCGACGTTGATCCCATCAAGGCCGCGCGCGGCGGGCATGATCTCTCCAGCGAGATGACCGTCCACTACGGATTGCTGCCTAGGGCGAACCGTGGAATATTCGCCATCAATGAACTGCCGGATCTGGCGGGAAAAATCCAGGTAGGCCTGTTTAACATCATGCAGGAAGGCGATGTGCAGATTAAGGGCTATCCACTTCGCCTGCCTCTGGACGTGGCCCTGGTCTTCAGCGCCAACCCAGAGGACTACACTGCCCGAGGCAAGATCGTAACGCCCCTCAAGGACCGCATCGGCTCCGAGATTCGCACCCACTACCCTGCCACACTGGAAGAGGGCATCGAAATTACCCTGCAGGAGGCTTGGTCACGCCGCGACGGGCTGGAGTTGCATATACCCAAGTACATCCGCGAGGTCGTGGAACGGATCGCCTTTCTGGCGCGTGAAGACAAAAAGATCGACAAGCGCTCCGGTGTGAGCCAGCGCCTGCCTATCAGCGTGCTGGAAAACGTAATCTCCAACGCCGAGCGCCGTGCGTTACGCAACGATGAAAAGACCATTGCGCCTCGCATCAGCGACGTCTATGCGGCGCTGCCCTCTATTACCGGCAAACTCGAGCTGGAATACGAAGGCGAGATGCGCGGTGGAGATGCCGTGGCCCGCGAGTTGATCCGCCTGGCCGTGGCCAAGACCTACGATACGTATTTCAAAGACCTGAACATGCAGCAAGTGGTGCAGTGGTTTGACCTGGGCGGCGAGATTCGCCTGGCCGATACGGCCGGCGCGCGGGAGATTCTTGAAGGCCTCAAAAACATTCAAGGCCTAACGGAAAAACTCTCTCCTCTTGGCATTAAACCGAAAGAAAAAACCGAGGTGCTGGTCTCTGCGGCAGAGTTCGTTTTGGAAGGGCTGCATGCGCATCGCCGCATTGGACGCTCAGAGGAGCGCGTCTTCGCCGCCGACAAGCAGGCAAAGCGGGTAGAAAAGCCCTTCGAGCAGGAAGAACAACCCCTCCGCAACCGGAGGCCATACAACTGAGACCAAACCAACATTTACCACGGAGGCGCGGAGACACGGAGAAAAGCAAAAGCGGTTAACCGCTGATTTTCGCTGATGAACACTGATCGGAATATAGGTCGAACAAGATTTTACTAAGGGCTAATGGCTAAGTACTAAAGGCTAATTGCTTTAGCTAGTAGCTAGTAGCCAGCAGCCCAAAGCTGCTCTCCCATGAAATACACAAAGTACTCCAAATACGTTGCCGATCTGGCCGACGAGATGAGCATGGAAGATCTGCTCAATGCGCTCTCGGACTATCTGCTCGAATCCGGCTTTCAGAACCAGTCCATGTACTTCCAGCAGATGGATGAGCACACCCTCGACGCCCTGCGGGAAGCCATCCGGCAGGCCCTGGAGATGGGCGACTTTATGGACGAGCAAATGCGCGAGCGCCTGGAGCAGATGCAAATGGATGGCACTCTGGAAGAGTTGGTCGAAAAGCTGATCAACCGCATGCAGCAGGAAGATTTCATCTCCGTAGACGAGCCTTTTGACAGCACCAAGCCATCCACCACGCTCGGCCAGACCGGAGAGGCCCAGGGCCAGGTGCGTTTTGAGATCACCGATAAGAGCCTGGATTTTCTCGGCTACAAGACTTTGCGCGACCTGCTGGGGTCGCTAGGGCACTCCAGCTTTGGCCGGCACGACACCCGCGATCTGGCCACCGGCATCGAGAGCAGCGGCGCCTCCAAGCAATATGAATTCGGTGACACCCTCAATCTGGACATCACCGAGACACTGGCTTCAGCCATTCAGCGTGAGGGGCTGCAACTGCCGATCAACATCGAATACTCTGATCTTCAGGTCCATCAGTGCGAATATCAATCGTCCTGCGCTACGGTGGTCATGCTGGATTGCTCGCACAGCATGATTCTCTACGGCGAAGACCGCTTTACCCCGGCCAAGAAAGTGGCCATGGCTCTCTCCCAGTTGATCCGGACGCAATATCCCGGCGATTCGCTCTCCCTGGTCCTATTTCATGATTCCGCTGAAGAGCTGCCGATCTCCCAGCTTGCCCGGGTCAAAGTCGGGCCGTACTACACCAACACCCGCGAGGGCCTGCGGGTGGCCCAGCGCATCCTGCAACGCCAGCGCAAGGACATGAAACAGATCGTCATGATCACAGACGGCAAGCCTTCGGCGCTTACCCTCGAAGACGGACGCATCTACAAGAACGCCTTCGGTCTCGATCCCCTGGTAGTAAGCCAGACTTTGGAAGAGGTCTCGCGGTGCAAGCGCGCCGGCATAATGATCAACACCTTCATGCTGGCCTCTGACTACGGCCTGGTCCAGTTCGTGCAGAAAGTCTCGCAGATGTGCCGAGGCAAAGCCTACTTCACCACGCCTCAAACTCTTGGGCAGTATCTTTTGATGGATTACATGTCGCGGAAGATGAAGACGATACATTGATAAAATGAAGTATTAGAGGGACTTGCAGCCTTCAATCTAGGTCTCAATTACCATGAGCAATCGCTGCAAAGCTCCTTACTTAGATGAGACTTTCTCCCTTTTGTCATCCTGAGCAACGGACTCGCGATGGCGAGTTAAGAGGAAATGAACTGACAGTTAGGGGTGGCGCATTCTACTTATGAGTGTCATCCCGAGCGTAGCGCCGCGAAGGAGTCGAGCACAACGCATCTGAAAGGCGCGGAGAGAGGGAGCTCGACCATGCTTTGGACTTAAATGCAGATCCAAGGCATTCTACCCAAATCCCTGAGGCGTTGCCGTCATTGATTTTAGAGGACTTACCAAGTTGTGCATTAGGAGCGCGTTTTTTATGTATTCCATGACAGCAACCGGGAAAAAACTAAAAGGAGCCCTCTCGGGCTCCTAATCTTTGCACATCTAGAATTCTTAAACCTTCGGCTGCTGCTCTTCCGCCTTCACAGCGGCTTCGGCGGCCTGGAAGCCGATTTTCGAATGGGTGCCGTCACAGAATGGCTTATTTACAGATGCGCCACAGCGGCACAGAGAAATTCTTTGCTTGCCGGTCAGATCGTACCGGTTGCCATCGGCATCGGTGAGTTCAAGTTCACCGAGATCGCCGGTAACCGAATAGGGACCGTTCTTAATAGCAACTACCTTGATCGCCATCATGTCCTCCAAGTATTTTTGCGTCGGAATCAAGTTAAATGGTTTCCAGTGCGGCTTGCAAGCTTGGCACGGCCTGCTCGGAATCTCTCAAATCGCAAAGTATCTCGCCCGCCGTTGAAACGGCGGGTTATTTTCAATCGTCCCTCCGGGGACTCTAAAACGGATCGATTCGGACATCGCGGGTGTAGATTTAATTTGGCTTTTTCTTCTCCGCGCCTCCGTATTACTAATCATGAAAATCTTGTTTTCCCGCGAAGATTTTCTTTGCTTTTCCTTCGTGTTCCCTTTGTGACCGGAGCCTGCACTGAGCGGCGCGAATGTGTGGTTAATGGTTTTGGGTTCCTCCTTGTTTTCCTCCGTTTACTCTGTTCCTCCGTGTTTCAAAGGTTTTAGGTTTTGGTTGCGGCTAAGCTGCGCTGTGTCT
>DATMMY010000088.1:0-3736 GCA_035569515.1 Candidatus Solibacter sp.
GCCGACCCCCATGGGAGAGGACGATGGTCCTTTTTCCTGTTTCGTGCCCTTGGACTCCGGGTCTACCAGGGCCACTTCAGTCCCTTCCGGCAGGTTCTCCAGGACAACTCGGTTCTCGGTCCTAAGCTTGATCTTGGGTTCTGTGGCCTCGAAATGGTTTCCGTGTTTTACATAGATCACGGGCTTGCCGTCTTTTTCGAACAGGCACTGGCTGGGCAAATAGAGCTGATCTTTAAGCTGGGTGCCGCGAACGACGATCTCGGTTGAAATCCCTGGACGAAGCGTCGCTGCACGATCCAGAAGATCAAACGCTACATCGAAGCGTTGAATGGTAGATACGCCCCAGTCTCCGCGTGACGCCATGCCGGCAATGGACTTCACCTTGGCCGGATAGACGGCCTGGGGTTCGGCATCGATGCGAATTTCCGCAGTCTGGCCCTCGGTCAGATTGGGCCGGTCGCTCTCATAGATTTTCGCAGCGGCTTCCATCTTGCTTACGTCGAGGACCTCAGCCAGAAATCGTCCGGAGTAAACCAGGTCTCCTTCACGATATTGCGGCAGGGTAATGCCTGGAGAGTAAAAGCCGCCAAGGGCGTCCTGGTTGTCCTTGATGGAAAAGAGGCCGTCAATGGGCGACTTCAACTTCATGTTGTCGATGTTCTGCTGGGCCTGTTTCATTCCCAGCGCGGAGGTGTTGCGTTTTTCCCCCAGCAGAGCCAGGGCGGCACTGTTGGATGCGGCCCGGGAATTGATGTCTTGTTGAAGCTGTTCCAGGTGCCGTTTAGCTTGCTCCAGGTTGAGCAGATTTTTTTTAGCGTCAATGTCGCTGACCAGTTCATTGCGGTCCACTTCCAACTCGGCGCGCCGAACATCGAACTTCGCTTTAAGAAGAGCGACCTTGTCTTCCGCCTTCTTGACTTCAGCGTCAGCCCTGGCTTTTGCGATCTGCTGCTCCGCTTCCGCGAGTTGAGAGCGGCTCTGCTCCAGGTTATATTCCTGCTCGCTCGGATCGAACTCAATCACCACGCCCCCGGCTTTTACCGGGCTTCCGGTTTTTGCAAGGTGAACAATCTGAAGCGTGCCGCCAACCGAAGGCGCTACCAGCATGGCAGAGTGCGGAGTGTGCATCTCTCCCTTGGTATGTACCTCTACCGCCACGGTCCCTCTCTGAACGCGGGTGGTGGGAATGGTTTTGGGAGCAGGACGCAGTTGCTGAACCGCGAACGCAATGCCCAACCCCAGGAGCACAACACCCGCCGCAATGAATGAAAATCGCACGATGCCTTTCATTGGTTTGGCTGTTTCTCCTGCGTAGGATCCTGAAGCGCTATTTTCTCTCCCGCGTGCAGGCCGCCGGCAATCAGCAGCTCAGTCTTTCCTCGGCGGGAGACCTGCACAGCTCGCTCTTCAAACCGGGAGCCGTGGAGAACATAGACGACGGAGCGGCCATTCTTATCGAAGACAGCTTGGGCGGGGGCGAGAATGCTGTTGGGAATCTTTTCAATGGCGATACGGCCGCCGGCGCTCATGCCGGGCCGGATGCGCGGGTCGGTCTCCAGTATTTGAAGAGCAATATCGAAATTCTTGGTGAAAGGCCAGGAAGAATAGTCGAGCTTGGCCAGGGGGCTGATCTCGGCCACGCCGCCCTTGAATTCCTTGTCGGCAATCGCATCAATACGAATTTCCGCAGGCTGTTTGGCTTTTAGTTTTCCGCGATCACTCTCATCCACGCGCGCGCTCAGTTGGACAGAGCTCAAGTCGGGAAGCTCAGCCATGGCCGCTCCGGCCCATGCCCGGTCTCCTTCCTTAAAGTCCACCGCCGAACCCCCGGTCATCCAATTGTGGGCGCGGTAATTAGGAAGCAACGTGACCATGCCGTCAGAAGGGGCGCGCAACGTAAGGGAGGCAATCTGGCGCTCGACCCGGCGAACGTCAAACAACGCTTTTTCCCGCTTCTGTTTCTTGCCGTTGATCTCCGCATCGGCGGAATTCCGGCTGGAGACGGTCTTTTGCTGGAGCTCTTTGAATTTCTGTTCTGCATCGTCAAGTTTAAGCCGGGTCTCCGCTCCCTCAATTTCCGAGAGTATCTCCTGTTTGTTGGTATCGAGCCTGGCGCGGTCGACATCGTAGCGGCCTTGCAGAAGGTCAGTGGCCTGCTGCTCCTGGCCCAGCCGCGCCTCCGCTCGGCTATGCTCAATGTCCGCTTCAGCCGACTTCAATTCCGACTGTTTTTGCTCCAGCGTGCGCTGCAAAGTTGCGGTGTCGAACTGCACCACAATGTCACCCTTTTTCACTATTGTTCCTGTGGGAACCAGCTTTACGACCTGCAGGTCACCCCCTACAGATGAAGGCGCCGTAAGCTGAATGGTGTGCCGCGCTTTGATGCTGCCACGGATGGAGATGTAGTCAACAAATTCACCCAGCTTCACTTCCGCAGTTGGTATGGAAGTCCCAGTGCGCCGAAATGCCAGGCCGCAAACGGCAAGTACCATGATTGCGGCCGCAAGAGCAATCATGCTCTTGCGCTGCCGAAAGAAGCGGGTTGAAGGTATGCTCTTCATCAGCTTGGATTTCTCAGCAGAACTGAGCCTTGTTCAACGCCGGTGGCCAGCACTTGTTCCTGATCGTTGGCCGCGCCAAGCTGGACTTCGCGCTTATCGAAACCGGAGCCATTCTTGACCCGCACATAATGATGGCCATTTTCGCTGAAAACGGCGTCGCGCGGCGCCACCAGGACGTTAGGCTGCCTGCCCAACTCAACATCGACCGCAGCCGAGAGATCGGGCAAGAGCTTGGGGTCTGTGCCATCCACGGAAAATACAACGGCAAAGGTCCGTACCAGGCTGGAAAAGGAGCTTATCTGCGCGACGGTGCCGATATACTCCAGCTTTCCGTGAAACGAGAGTTCGGGGTAGGCATCCAGGCCGATTTGTGCCGGCTTTCCTTCCCGCAATTCGCTAATGTCCGCCTGGTTGACTTTGGCACGCACCTGCATATGGCTGGGATTGACGATCTGCAGAAACGGATAACCGGGACGGACCTCATCACCCTCCTGTACGTCAGAGATGGATCCGCCTTTCCACAGGGAATTGATTACGGCGACGCCGTCAGTAGAGGAGCGGATTACCATCTTCTCCGTGTTCCCCTCGGCCCAATGCATGGCCGTGGCCGCCCGGTCGCGCTGAATTTCAAGTATCTTCAGCTCCGCTGCCGCTGCCTGCCGCTTGAGCTGAAAGGTTTCCCGAAGCTGTTGCAGGCTGGCTCGGGCCTGTTCCAGGTTCTGTTGGTTCTTCTCCGCGTCGATCCGGGAGATGATCTCGTTCTTCTTCAACTCCAGCTCGGCGGTCTTTTCCGCATCCTCGGCCTGTTTAAGCTCAGTTTCATCGGCGGCGCGTGCGGAAGCCTGGTCCGCCTGCTTCTTCTTGATCTGGTCCACCAGATCCAGGTACTCCGCTTTCTTATCGAGAATGTTCCGCGCCTGGGCTTCCCGATCGAATTCCACCAGCACATCTCCGCGTTTGACCGCGCTGCCATTCTTGATCAGCTTGGTGATGATGAGGCTTCCCAGGTTCTGGCCCGATAGGCGGGGCGCGGCAATGCCGTGAGACTCCACCGCTTCTACGATCCCATGGACACGCACGGTCCGCACAAAATCCTTACGCTCCACAATTGCGGTACGGGTAATCCCACCGCCAGCGGCATTCCTGGCAGCAGAGGAGTTGGAGCGGAGAATCAA
>DATMMY010000089.1:0-4484 GCA_035569515.1 Candidatus Solibacter sp.
CTTCATGTCCCTGACCAAAGCCCAAGCCCTGGATATGTTCCGCTCCGATGACCTGATTGGCATCGGCATGGAGGCCAACGCCGTTCGCCGCAAATTCCATCCCGAAGGCGTGGCCACCTACATCATCGACCGGAACATCAACTACACCAACTTCTGTACCGAGTACTGCACCTTTTGCGCCTTTTACGCGCCGGTGAAAGGCCCCGGCCGATCCAAGGGCTACGTGCTGGATTTCGAGACCATTTACGAAAAAATCCGCGAGACGGTAGAGATGGGCGGCACCGGGGTGCTCATGCAGGGAGGGCTGCATCCGGATCTGAAGCTGGAATGGTATGAAGACATGATGCGCGGGATCAAGCAGCGCTTCCCGCAGATCCATCTGCATTGTTTCTCGGCTTCGGAGATCATCCACTTCGCCGAGGTCAGCGGTCTGAGCATAGAAGACACCATCAAGCGGTTGCGCGATGCCGGCCTGGATTCTATTCCCGGCGGCGGAGCCGAGATCCTGGATGACGAGGTTCGCTTCAAAATCGCCCGGCTGAAATGCCTTACTGAAGATTGGATCAACGTCCATCGAACGGCCCACAAGCTGGGCATGCGGACCACCGCCACCATGATGTTCGGCGTGGGAGAGACGCACGAACACCGCATCAATCATTTCCAGCGGCTCTACGATCTGCAGCAGGAGACAGGTGGCTTCACCGCATTCATCCCTTGGAGTTTTCAGCCAAAAAATACAGCCCTGGGTGGGCGCCACTGGGATGAAGCCACGGCCGTGGAATATCTTAAAGTTCTCGCTATTTCCCGGCTTTACCTCTCAAATTTCCTGAACGTGCAATCCAGTTGGGTAACGCAAGGGCTCAAGGTCTGCCAGATGGGACTTCGTTTTGGCGGGAACGACGTCGGCTCTGTCATGTTAGAAGAAAACGTAGTGCGTTCCGCAGGCGTTGCCAATTGCACCACAGAAGAAGAGCTGCGCCACATGATCCGGGATGCGGGTTTCCGCCCGGCGCGCCGGGATACGCTCTACCGGCAGCTTTTCCTGAATTAGTTTCTGAACTACCGAAGACACAGCCGAGGGCGGCTGTGCTCCATCTGGGCGGGTTCGTCTTTCCTGGCCTTATCGGTTAGAATCATTATTCCCATTCTGTTGACGGGAGCACCTACCTGAACGCCATCTGTTCCAGCATATTATTGGTCTCGGCGGCTGACGCGCCTCGCGGACTTGCTCACTACATCCGCACTCATTTTCTCGACCAGACGTTCAAAGGCCTCTATTCACCCAACGCATTTGACCTGATGCTGTTGATTCCCTATTTCGTGCTGATGGTCATTCTGGCGATTTATGGCCTCCACCGGTACCAGTTGGTTTACATGTACTACAGAAACCGGAAGAACCATGTATCGGAGCCTACAGGAAGGTTCTCAGAGCTGCCGCGCGTTACGGTGCAATTGCCTATTTATAACGAGCAATACGTAGTGGACAGGCTGGTAGAGGCCATCTGCAAGCTGGATTATCCGCAAGACAAGCTCGACATCCAGCTACTGGATGACTCTACCGACGAAACTGCCCAGATAGCGCACAGCGTGGTGCAACGCTATGCCGCTTTGGGACACCCTATTTCTTACATTCACCGCACCAACCGCGAAGGATTCAAAGCCGGCGCATTGCAGCACGGAATGAAAACGGCCAAGGGCGAATTTATCGCCATCTTTGATGCCGACTTTGTGCCTCCGGAAGATTGGCTGCTCAAGGTGATCCACCACTTTGTCGAGCCCCAGATCGGCATGGTCCAGACCCGCTGGACCCACCTGAACCGGAATTACTCGTTTCTCACAGAGGTCGAGGCCATTCTGCTTGACGGCCATTTTGTCCTTGAACATAGTGGACGCGCGCGCAGCGGCGTGTTCTTCAACTTCAACGGCACAGCCGGCATATGGCGCCGCCAGGCGATTGAAGATGCCGGAGGCTGGCAGCACGATACGCTGACCGAGGATACCGACCTCTCCTATCGCTCCCAACTCTTTGGATGGAAGTTCAAATATCTTCAGGACATTGAGTGTCCAGCAGAGCTTCCCATCGAGATGACGGCCTTCAAAACACAACAGGCGCGCTGGGCCAAAGGTCTGATTCAGACGGCGAAAAAAGTGCTCCCCAAGGTACTCAAGAGCAAAGCTCCGTGGCGCGTCAAAATGGAAGCCTGGTACCACCTGACCGCTAACATCAGCTATCCGCTCATGATCGTGCTTTCGACCCTGCTCATGCCCGCCATGATCATCCGGTCGTTTGGCGGATGGTTCCAGATGTTGCTGATTGATCTTCCATTGTTCCTGGCCTCGACCTTTTCTATCTCAAGCTTTTACCTGGTATCGCAGAAAGAATTATTTCCCCGGAAATGGCCTCGGACATTTTTGTATCTGCCTTTCCTGATGGCTTTGGGGATCGGCCTTACTCTTACGAACACCAAGGCGGTCCTGGAAGCTCTGCTGGGCATGAAGTCTCCATTTGCGCGCACGCCCAAATACCGCGTGCAGTCCAAGGCCGACAAAGTGATGGGGCAGAAATACCGCCGCCGTCTCGGCCTGATTCCCTGGCTGGAGTTGGCGGTTGGCTGCTACTTTGTTGTCATGTGCACTTACGCCTACACCAGCGGGAATTACTGGACCATACCTTTTCTCCTGCTGTTTGTAATTGGATATTGGTGTACCGGATTGATGTCTCTGCTACAAGGCAGGTTCGATAAACTTTCCTTGGGACGCGAAGCCCACACCAAGCCATTCCCGGTAGGAGTCTGAATCCGCAAATTGCCAAAATTAGGTAACTGCCATAATTGCCATAATTGAAAAACAAAAGCTATTTGCTTCGCTTTGCAACATTTTCACGACCTAAGTGTTTCTCCGTAGGCGTGTAAATTTCCCACAAGTCGGCAGTCAGGTTTGGTATGCTAGCTTGGTGCTCATGAAGGTTTTTTATGTGCTACTGGTGCTTTCCACAGTAGCCGTGCTTGTGGCTGTGATCGCGATGTGGTGGCGTCTGCGCCGCCATCTGCGCTCCTCCAACGAGGCGCTCAAAGAGGCACTGAGCGAAATCCAATCGGAGCAAGAGCTGGAGCATCAATCTGTGGAACGTTGAAAACAAACCATCTGGCGGGTTCGCAAAATAAAAAATTGCAAGTGCTGTCACACGGCCTCATAACCCAATAAAATATTGAAGCATAGGAATTATTAAGTATGTCCTCTTCGTCTGTCTCCATACCAGTACGCGATATTTCGGTTGCTCACAGTCCTGATTCCGATGACGCTTTCATGTTCTATGGCCTGGCTACGAACAAGATTCGCGTGCCCGGCTTGAAGTTCAACCACACGCTCACCGACATTGAAACGCTCAATCGCAAAGCGATGGAAGGTTTCTATGACGTCAGCGCTATCTCGTTCCATGCCTATCCGTACGTGCAAGAGAAATACGCGCTCATGAATTGTGGCGGAAGCGTAGGCGATAAGTATGGTCCCATGGTGGTTGCGCCTCGCAGTTTTGGGCTGGACGAGCTAAAGCAAATGAAGATTGCCGTCCCCGGCACAATGACCACTGCCTATCTGGCGCTCAAGCTGTTTGCCCCCAAGATTGAGACGGTGGTGGTGCCGTTTGATCAGATTATTCCCGAGATCCTGGCGGGCAAGTTCGAGGCTGGGCTGATCATTCATGAAGGCCAGCTCACCTATGACAAGTCCGGCCTGAACAAAATTCTCGATCTGGGGAAATGGTGGTTCGAGCAGACGGGGCTGCCACTGCCGCTGGGGGGCAATGCCATCCGCCGCGACCTCGGACCGGAGCTGATCGCCACGGTCACCAAAGCCCTGCGCGATAGCATTCAATACGCGCTCGACCATCGCGAAGAAGCCCTCGCCTATGCCATGCAGTTCGCTCGCGATCTGGATCATCACATGGCGGACCAATTCGTGGGCATGTACGTGAATGAGCGCACTCTGGATTACGGCGAAGATGGGAAAGAGGCCGTAGATCGTCTGCTCGCGATGGGATACAAAGCCGGAATCATTCCCCACAAGCCGAACGTGGAGTTTGTGTAGTGGATTGGGTAAGTGGGTAATTTGGTGATTGGGTAATTAAAGATAACTAAATTTGTGGCACATCCGCCCCCGGCTGTGGACGACAATGCCTAGGAAACGAAATAGACCGAGCTATATCACCAAAGGCAATATCTTCGACGAGCTCGGATTCCTGCCTCATGATGCCGTCACGCTCAAGATTAAGGCAAAAATCTTGAGCGCATTGCTTGACCGAATTCACAAAGGGCAATATACCCAGGCCCAGCTTGCAGAGATTCTAGCGGACTATCAACCTAATATCAGCAACCTGCTCAATGGAAAAATTTCGAAAATGAGCATTGAAAAATTGCTGCAGTACGCAACGCGGCTAAGCTTGGATGCTCATATCAGCATGAGAGTCAAACCACGATCTAAAAAAG
>DATMMY010000090.1:0-12749 GCA_035569515.1 Candidatus Solibacter sp.
GCCGCATGGTTCAGGCCACCGGCCCCTTGGATGCGGTTGACGGGCCTTCTCGGATGGCTTTCATTTTCTGGACGATCTCTTCAGCAATGAGGCCGTAGACTGTCCCAGCCAGCGAATCTACCTCTCCGGCCATGACAATTGTGTCTGTGGCGCCGTCGGTTACGGTATAGGTGAAATGATTGGTGAACGGTATCCGTTGTACGTGGATAATCATGTCTGCGCGTTCTTCGTTGCCGGAGACCTGCAGGTTCCAATCCTTAAATTCAGGTCTTCCCAGAAGAGAGCTTTCAAGCTGTTCGCGCTTCATGAAGAACGTATCGGAATGGACGTAAAAGCTCCTGGCTTTGCTTACCAGCTCTTTGTTGTCCGGAATCCTGCCATCTGGGTACCTGGATTTTCTTTGACCAAACCCAGGGGTTGTTTGGGCGAAGCTGGCGCCGGTCAATACCAACGCCAAAAGGAGCAAAACGGTTTTTCTCAACATAGCGGACCTCCTTGAAATAACCACGCAGGTATTCTGCCAAGACCTCGTTTCGGATACGAGCGGCATGGAGCGGCATTGCGCGACATGGAACGGCTTTCATCCGCTCAGAGCCACAACCAAAAATCCTTAACCGCAAAGGGCGCTAAGGACGCAAAGGAACCGACATCTTTGCGGAGCCATAGGCTTAGGGAAAAATCAAGGAAGTCGTTGGTGCGATATATTAATTACCTCATGTCAACCATGAACAAGAGCAAAGACCTGCATGCGCGCGCCTCCCGCGTGATTCCCGGAGGGGTGAACTCTCCTGTACGCGCCTTCAAATCGGTTGCCTGCGATCCGCCGTACATCGTGCGCGGCCAAGGTTCTCGCATCTGGGATGCCGATGGCAACGAATACATTGACTATGTCGGCTCGTGGGGGCCGCTGATTCTGGGTCATGCTCATCCTGAGGTTGTCGAGGCCGTCGAGAGGGCCAATCGTGATGGCGCCAGCTTTGGCGCATGCACGCCCACTGAAGCCGAGCTGGCGGAAGCGGTCATTGACGCATTCCCCTCGGTACAGAAGGTCCGCTTTGTCAGCTCAGGGACAGAAGCCACCATGTCTGCGATCCGCCTGGCGCGCGCCTTTACCAATCGCAAGTACATCATCAAATTTGAAGGGTGCTATCACGGGCATGCCGATTCCCTGCTGGTGAAGGCCGGTTCGGGAGTGGCCACTCTTGGCATTCCCGGCTCTGCCGGCGTGCTGGAGGAGCTGGCGCAGTTTACCCTGGCGCTGCCGTTCAACAATCAGAAAGCGCTGGAAGAGACCTTTCAAAAGTTCAGCCAGCAGATTGCCTGCCTGATTGTGGAGCCGGTGGTGGGCAACATGGGATGTGTCCCGCCCGGCGACGGCTACCTGCAATTCCTCCGCAGCATTACCGCCCAGCACGGAACGGTGCTGATCTTCGATGAAGTCATGACCGGCTTCCGGCTGTCCTTTGGCGGCGCGCAGAAGTTATATGGAATCAAGCCGGACCTGACCACGCTGGGCAAAATCATTGGAGGAGGCCTGCCTGTGGGGGCCTACGGGGGGCGTGAGGAGATCATGAACCTGATCGCACCTTTAGGTCCGGTCTACCAGGCGGGAACCCTTTCGGGAAATCCCCTGGCCATGGCCGCCGGGCTGGCCACCTTGCGGCACTTAAAAAAGCATCCGGAAATTTATGGGCAACTGGAGCAGCGGACGTCGTTGCTGGTTGAGAAAGTTCTGGAAGCCGCAAAGAAAAAGGGCGTTCCCCTCACTGCTAATCGCGCGGGCTCCATGTTTACATGGTTCTTCCAATCGGGAGCAGTCCACGATTGGGACACAGCGGCCAAGTCCGATACGGTTAATTTCGGACACTTCTATCGTGCCATGCTCGAGCGCGGAATTTACCTGCCGCCTTCTCAATATGAGGCGATATTCGTGGGAGCGGCCCACTCAGACGAAGACATACAGCGGACCGTGGAGGCTGCTGCAGGTTCGTTGTAGATGGAAATTTCGGGTAACCACGAAGCTCCATACGTCCGAAATTACCCAATTACGCGATTGCCAAATTCTCAGAGTGTGAAGGTCGTCAGCATCGAACAAGAGCTGGATTCTCGCCACCGCCTGTAGCGCACCTAGATTCCTACTGCGCCGTAATCCATGCCGGTTTCCGTGTCTTTTACGGTTTCCTTCTCATAGGCGCGGTAGGGATTGCGGTGTGCGCCCAGGCGTCGCTTGCGCAACTCAAAGCCTGCATATAGTCCTCCGGCCAGCACAGCGGCTGTCACAGCGGCAACGGCCAGCACGCGTCCAGGGTGTTCCAAAAGGGATTCGGCCACGCGCGCTGTGTTGAACACGACTCTTCCGGGAAGGCCCAGGGCTTCGCGAAAATCCACCACCGATTGCTGGCCGCCACGCTCCAGGGCCCGGTGAGAGTAAAGCACGCCATAGGAAAGCGGCATGGAGAAGTCTTGCCCGCCGTTCACCACCACGTGGTCTACTCCACGTTCCTGTTGCAGCTCCAGTAATTCTTCGATCATTTTGCCTAGAGTGTCCGGGTTAGCCCACATACAGCGGAAGGCCACCCGTCCGGATCTGTCGATGAGGCAAGCCGGATTAGGCAGCTTGGAATATTTCTTGTGAATGGAGCCACGCAGGTCGTCAACCACAACGGGCATCGCGAGATCTTCTTCGTCACGCAATAGGGTTGCTGCGCGGATCTTATCTTCCATGGAAGAATGCGCCGGGATCTTTTCGCCGGGATGGGCCTCGCGCACATAGACAAAGAGGAACTCGACGTCGCCTCGGAACTGATCGTAAAGTTTATTGATGCCCCTGATCGAACCCGCCGTCATAGGGCAGGTGGCCGAGCCAAATACCAGCAGGACGTTCTTGTTCCCCTGGTAATCCCTGAGTCGCACGGTCTCTCCGCTCAGGGTACGGGCTTTGAAGTCAGCAGCTTCTGTGCCGGGCTCCGGGCCGGTGAAGGTGGCAGACCCCGCCGCCTGCAGCAGGTCGCGGGTAAAACGGGGGTAGTTGTATGTGCCGAATCCCAGCATGTTGACTCCTCATTTCCAGCCCGGCGCTTGTTCGGTTCGATGCCGCTCAATCGCGCTTCGTGGCCTTCTGGCTTAATCGGCCTCGGGCTTCAACTGAGCACCTTCCTGCTCTCTGTTTTCGATAATGCGAGAGCGATCTGGAACCGGGCGCTCGTGTCCGCAAAACGACTCAAGCTACAATAACTTATTAAGTGCATCGGAGTCTCTTCTCCCCGCACTTAAGTAATCATATTTTCATAATTATTGTACGTGGAGGCTTTTGATGGCAGCTTTGAAAGTTGGCGACCCGGCGCCGGATTTTGAACTCACCGCCGTGACCGGCAAGCAGAGGCATAAGTTCAAGCTGAGCGATTACAAGGGCAAGCAGAATGTGGTGCTGGCGTTCTATCCGCTCGACTGGAGTCCCACTTGAACGAATGAGATGTCGGCGTACAGCAGGGACATTGCTAAGTTCGCCGAATTGAATGCCCAGGTCGTGGGCATCAGCACCGACTCACTTTACAGTCATCTTGCCTGGCAGGAAAAATCCATCGGATGGCAAGATTACCCCCTGGCCAGCGATTACTGGCCACACGGCGGCACTGCCCAGAAGTATGGCATTTTGCGGGAGGGCGATCCTCTGCCCGGAATCAACGAGCGCGCGGTCTTTATTGTAGATAAGCAGGGCCAGATCGTGTTTGCCAGGCTTTATGAGTTGGGCCAGGAGCCCGATAACCAGGAATGCCTGGATGCCTTGAAGAAACTGGGTTAGCGTGATTCAGGGGCGAAACCCAAGACCTTTGAAACACAGGGCGGGCCAGCCGCAACCAAGGCAAAACCCACCACGGAGACACGAAGACACGGAGAAAATCAAGAACCAGTTTTACCGCGGAGACGCGGAGGAAGCATATCTTGTCACAAGCTGTTTACTCGTGTGCAGAGGGGCGCTAAGAAAATTTGGGTTTCAGCCCTGCGTATTTTTCATGATTGAACGGCAATCGGACGATCAGATTACGGATTACCGATTACCAAATTGCCAATTCCCCGTTAGCTTGGCTTTTTGTGGGGTTTGGCAGCCGCCCTCTTTGCCGGAACCACTGTTGCTGCACTGACCTTTTTCTGCATGTCTTCGATCATCTGGGTTAGCTGGGCGCGGTCTTTTACCTCATCCACCACCGGCTGCGACACGCCGCCATTGCCCACTACGTAGATTGTGGGCGTATGTTCCAGGCCAATGCGCTGGCCGAGGTCGTAGTCTGCCTGCACTTTCTCTTTGAGCTTGCCCTGGGGATCAATGGCAAACGGAAGCGGGATCTTGTTGTCATCGGCATACTTGCGGGCGAACTGGTCCAAATTATCGGCAGTGATCTGGGGCTGGTTCTTGTAGATGTAGCCCCGGAAATCATCGCCAATCTTCTGGGACTTGGTATCAAAGAAGCGGGCGTACACCGCCGCCTTGAAAGACCAAGCGTGTTTAGGCAGCGGAAAATCGTGCAACACCACTGGGATGTTATGGGACTTGGCTGCTTCCCACACCATGGGGTAAGCACGAGCACAATCCGGGCACTCCAGGTCTTCAAACACCACGATCGCCACTTTTGAACCTGTTGGAGGTTTGAGCGAGGAAAAGTCAGCAGCCGCACTGAAGGCGCACAGCGCCATAACCAGCAGTAATCCAGATATTGAATTTAACAATTTTTTCATAACGCCATCCAGAACACGATTTTTTCGACTAGTGGAATTTTACCCTAAGCCGCCCTGCCAGAGTCCAAAAGGCACCCCGCCAGATATTGCCGCTATGGATGAGAACCCGGAAATCGATGAAATTATTCCTTTTTGAAGTGCTGAAGGAACGAAGAGCGGGGCTGCTTATCTTTCTATTTTTCAGATATTTTTCAGAAACAAAAGGCCAGGAGATTGCTCTCCTGGCCCTGCGAATCACCCCGCCAGCTTGGGGCGACGGGGTAACACGTTTCCCAGAAATCAGATTAAGCGCGTCCGGGTATTACTACCAGAACTAGTAGTTCGATTACTTAACTTCGATTATTAAGAAAGGCCTTATCGGACCAGGAATTCGATTGCTTCATGAATCCAGGGAAGGGCCGCATTCACGCAGGCTCCATAGGAGACGACCAATAGCAGAATGGGGAGGATCCGGTAGTATTTGCGGCCAGCGCTGCCCGCGTCATGATGCGGATGGCACTTGCCTTCCAGCAGCTTTTGCAGATGCGTAACCCGTATTTCCATTGAAGATCCAGTCGCAACCGGCAGGAGATGAGAAGCCACAATCGCTTCTCGCGTCGGACGGGCGTGGCTCAATCGCCCCACTTTGATTAGCGCCGCCGAAAGATCCAGGACCGACGCACCTTGGGTCAAAGCAGCTTCATCGGCGGCGATCTCAGAAACGTTGGTCCAGTCAACGTCCGTCCAGAGCGGAAGGCGAGTGACCCTCAACAAGAACTGTTTAAGATTGTCGAGCGCCCTCACGTGCGCCATTTCGTGGGTCAAGGCCGCTGATAATTCGTGGGGAGTGAGGGAATCAACAACTTCAGTTCCAATAAATATCTTGGGTCGAAGCACGCCGCTGACCGCAAGCAAGGCAGAAGAACCAGCAACACGATAAACCGGCGCATCAATTCCCTGGATATGGAGCTCTCTGGAAGCCATGCGCCATTCTCTCTGGGCCAGCATGGTTGCCCAGACAAGCCGCAGACCGCGTATTCCCATGACCAGGAGCATCAAGGCCCCTAACGCAGCCAGCACGAACAACGGCCGGTTCATCAGTTCGCCTGTGGAACGCGGCTCGAACTTCAGAAACGCAGGAAGCACAAAGCCGAATGTCACCACAAAGCCCAGCACCAGAGGCAGAGCGCGAATTGTGAACATTAAGTTGGCGGAGGCCTGAGGTCCAACGCGGCGAAATAAGGGCCGAAGAAGCCACCACGAGCCCATGCACAGCATGTTTGTGCCGGTCACCACAAGGAACAGCGCAGCCAGGCACAGGGCGATACACAGCGCGTAAAACATTGGCTACTCCGGCCGGCGCATGGCGCGCCGCTTGGCTTTGACCAGTTGCTCCAGCTTGTCGAGCATTTGCTGGTCGGCTTCGCTGACCACATCCACGAAACACGAGAGGACGGAATTGCTGGGTTTTCCGTCATTTAAGACCATGCCCATAAAATGCTGGGTCAATTGTCCCTGATATTCCTCTTGAGTGAATTTAGGGGCATAGTAGTAGGCTCTTCCGACTTTGCGACGATTCAGCAGCCCTTTCTTGTACAGCCGGTCAAGAGTAGTCATGATCGTTGTATAAGCCAGGCGCGAACCAACTTCGGCGTGGAGATCGCGCACGTTGATCTCACCCCGGTTCCAGATGCGCTCCATCAGCTCGGATTCAAGGCTGCCTAGTTGATCCACTGTGGATCTGGAAGTTCCGTTTTGTCGTCGCGGCCACATAATTCAAATCGCGCCAAACGAATGCGACTGTAACTTTATCAGAACAATTGCCACGCTGGACGGGAAAATTCTCAACCATCTACTACCGCGAGTAGTAGTTCAGGATGGCGGATACAATTCAGACGCTTTAGAACGCTATTCAAAGGTGAGGCATCCTTGTTGCAACGTTTTTCAGGCGTGGTAATTCTCGCATTTTTGTCGTTGAGCTTCTTTTCGCCGGGCTCCTCATTGTCGACCCTGGCTTTTGGCCAGAGTCCAGCGGGCGCACTGGTAGGCACGGTTGTGGATGCCTCGGGGGCGCGGGTGGTTGGAGCCACGGTAACGGCGTCAGCCAAAGGGTTCAGTCTGGTCCGTACAATCCAGACCGGCAGCCAGGGCGAATTCAGGATTGAGTCCCTGCCGCCCGGAACCTATGAGGTCAAAGTTGAAGCCCCGGGCTTCGCCTCGAGCACAGGACCGGTGGAAGTTGCCGTAGCTTCTATTGCCACGCTGAAGCTGAAGCTGCAACTGGCGCCGGTGAAGGAGACGGTCAACGTGGAGGGCGCGAGCGATTCGTTGACTGCGCAACCCATCGAGACCACCAGCAGCGTAATCAAAACGACCATCGGCGTGCGCGACCTGGAAGAGATCCCGCTGGCGCAACGCAGTTTTGCCAATATCGCCTACCTCGCGCCTATGACGCAGCCGGTGGAGCCCTCTGATCCCACCAAGGCCCGTATTACCGCCGTCTCTTTTGGCGGAAGCTCAGGATTGAATGTAGACCTCTCGGTGGACGGTGGTGACAACAACGACGACTACATTGGCGGCTTCCTGCAGAACTACTCCCCGGACGCCATGCAGGAATTTACCGTCCGCACAGCGCAGTTTGATGCCGACACCTCGCGCACCAATGGCGGTTCGGTGATCATCAGCACCCGCCGGGGAACAAATGACTGGCATGGCGGCGCGGCGGCCTACTACCGCAACAAGAACCTGAACGCCCGGAACCCGCTCGACAATCCTGAGCCTAATCCCAAGCAACCATTTTCGCGGGGGAACTACGTGGGAACCCTGGGTGGCCCCATCGTCAAAGAGAAGTTATGGTTTTTCTCTTCCCAGGAGTACATCAATGAAGACACCAGTGTGGCCTACAATGCGCTGAGCCTGGGCCAATTCAATGCGCTCAGCCAATTGGCGGCCGCCGGGCAGATTCCGGGAGTGAATTCAATTGCGGTGCCTACGTCGGTAGGCACGCCTTTTCACGACACCTTGTTCTCAACGCGCATGGATTTTGCCCAGTCCGAGCGTTCGCACTGGTTCCTGCGGGGAGCGTTTGACCTGAACAAGACCAACAACGATCTGCTGCAGCAAGGCGCGTTGCCTTCCGCGGGAGCGACCACCACCTCGCACTATTACAGCCTGCTGCTCAATAATGAGTTTGAGTTTACGCCCTCATGGATTGGCAACTTTACGTTTCAGGCCAGCAGTTTTCATCACGTCAAGGTTCGCAATTCGCACCTGGGTTTTGCGCTGGCGTTTCCCTTCAGCTCGAATTTTCATACCACCTCCGGCTTCGAGACTTTTGGCGATAACCAGCTAGTCACGCCCATCACCGCGTTTCCCATCAATCGCGATCAGCAGAAATACCAGTTTCGTTACGATGTGGCCCATGTGGCGGGAAGCCACTCTCCCAAGTTTGGCATTAACTTTATCCATGAACCGGTGCTGAGCGGACGGAAGGCTGATGACGCGGAGCGGCTGATTCAATTCAACGCACTGAATCCAAGTGGTCTGCTAAGCAGCGGCCAGAGCCTGGCGCCCTTCTTCACCTGTGATCCGGCCCTTGTGCCTCCTGATCCGAATGCCTGTCCGGTGGATGGATCCGGTAATCCGCTGGCCAACGTCAAGGACATCCCCGCAGGGGGCGGAAAGTTTTCGCAGAACATTCAGCGGTTGGGCCTCTATGCGCAGGATTCGTGGAGTATCCGGCAGAACTTCACCGTGAATTATGGCTTGCGCTACGACACCACTTTCGGCCTCTTCAATTCCAATGGCGGGAACCAGAGCCAGAATCCGGCGGTCCTGACCATTGCGGCCCAGAGTTTGCCGCTTCCCCGAGGCGTCCCCCATGACTATCGAGGCGCGATTGCCCCGCGTTTAGGGTTCGCCTATTCGCCTGGCAGCTCAGGTACAACGGTCATCCGCGCCGGAGCTGGCATGTACTTTAACGACTTGGCCCAAAATGGCTGGGTGGATGCTTTCCGCGCCGTTGGGCCAGGCCCCGGTGGGCTTCTGAGCGCCGGTGAACAGGGGGCGATCATTGACCCCCACTACCACTCGCCCTATGCCCTGCAGGCCAGCGCGGGCATTGAGCAGGCTTTAACCAAAACCTGGCGGCTGAACATCAATTACGAACATCATCAGGGCGTGCATCAATACCGGCGTTACGAATATGTTGCCAATGATCCGGTGCTCGCTCCCAACGGCACGCTGCCGAGCACGGCTCCCAACGTTTCGGTGTTCCGGACCGATAACCGGTCGCGCTATGACGGCGCCTCTTTCGGAGTGACCCATAGACTTTCCAGCCGCTTTGAACTTACGGCCCACTACACCTGGGCCCACGCTACTACCTGGGGCGCAGTAGTTGGCGAGTTGTTCGACTACGTTAATGGCGTCTCCAATGTGAATAATCCCTTCGGTCCCGGCGACCATGGGCCTTCCGGAGAAGACGTTCGGCACCGTTTTGTTCTGGCCGGCACGTTGCAGCTTCCCTGGAAATTCGAACTGAATACGCTCTCGCAGTTTGAAAGCGCGCGGCCATTCACGCTCACCACCGGAGTGGATATCAATGGCGATGGCGTCAAGAACGATCGTGCCGTAGTCAACGGGCAGCAGACATCGCTCGATGCCTTTCGGGGCGTTCCCCTGGCCCAGGTTGACCTGCGTGTCAGCCGGACTTTCAAGCTGAACGAGCGCATGACGCTCAAACCCTTTGCGGAGTTCTTTAACCTGCTCAACCGGCAAAATCCCGGCAACAATTTTGTTGGAGACATCGGGGCACTCAACGTGCCTCAGAGCCAGGTCGCAGCCGGAAATGTCACAGACATCTGTGTCAGCTCGGATTGCAGCGTGACGCGTCCCATTCGCAGCTTGAAAGATTTGCGGCTGCCCGGAGGCGCTTTGGGGGACTTCTTTGGGCCAGGAACTACGGTGGGGATTCCGTTCTCAGCGCAGATAGGGATTCGGTTTAGTTTTTGATCTGAGCACTCAGCATTCAGCCGTCAGCACTCAGCCAAAGATCTTGTGGTGGGGTTTTAAATTCTGGCAATTTTGGCAGTTATGGCAATTGCCGATTCAGTGCAGCAACTCGGGAATTGAAACAAACCGTTTTCCCTCGGCTGAATGTTTTTCCAAGAGTTGCCGTGTCGCTGTCACCGTATAGCTGCGGTCGGTACCAAAAGCCAGGTGACCGCCATCGTGCATCAATATGACCTCTCCCTGCCGATTTTTGTGGGTTCGTATCGAGGATTCAACTTTGGTCACGATCATCTCTGCTGATCTGGCGCTCCAGTCGTAAGAGGTCACAGACCACATGACCGGCGCAAGGCCGAGAGCGCGCGTCGCCCTGAGCACTGCCGGCCTTCTCCCGCCAAACGGAGGGCGAAACAACGGCGCGTAGCTCCCAATGGCATCCTCCAGGGCCTTGTGGCAATCGTCCAGTTCCTGCCGAAGCCGGGTAGCGGAGACAAAGATCAGGTTAGGATGATTGTACGTATGGTTTCCAATCGCATGGCCGGCCTCATGGATGGCCCGCACAATATCGGGGCGCTGGCGAGCATATTTGCCTATCAGGAAAAAAGTGGCCTTGGCCTTATGTCTGGCCAGAAGATCAAGCAGCTCAAAAGTATAAGGATCGTTGGGACCGTCGTCGAAGGTGAGCGCCATCTGCCCGGGATCGCTGCCATGGGTCACGGTGCGCCCGTACAACTGCGAACCGGGCGCCATGGTGGCATAACCAGCGTAACTTGCTGCCGCCAGAGCGCCGAGACCAGTGAGAAAAGAAAGCATTGAAGAATTTGTAATTGATAATTTGAAATTTATAATTTGAAACCAACATTGCCCAAAAAGATCATTTCAGGGCGGTTCCATTCACGTCCCCAATTCGAATCAAATTACAAATTTAAAAATTACCCGATTACAAATTCTACCGGTTTCCCACAGTGTTGACTGATTCACCAATTGCCATCCGGGCGTTTGCGATATATGCTGCGGCCAGTCAGTCTCGAAACCCATGGCCAAGCTTTTTGAACCGCCCCGTTACATCGCAGTCGAAGGACCTATCCGCGTAGGGAAGAGTACGCTGGCAAGTATTATTGCCGACAGGCTCAACGCCCAGCGGGTCATCGAGCCGGAAAACAACCCATTTCTCCGTGCTTTTTACGAAGGAGAGCGCGGGGCCGGCTTCCAGGCCCAGTTCGCCTTCCTGATCAGCCGCTTTGATCAGTTGCACCGGCTGGAGGTTGGACCCAACTCGCATAAAACCGTGGTGGCCGACTATATCTTTGAAAAAGACAAGATCTTTGCCTACATCAATCTCAACGACGCCGAACTGGAAGTGTACAACCGCTATTATCAATTCTTCCGGCAGCAGCTGCCTGTTCCTGATCTTGTGATCTATTTACAGGCCTCGCCCGAGGTGCTGAAAAAGCGGCTGCGTAAAAAGAACGCAACGGCTGAAAACGCGGTCAGCGACGATTACATTGAAGAGGTGGCCAAGGCCTACGAGCACTTCTTTTTCCACTACACCTCGTCTGATCTGCTGGTGGTAAATACCAACGACATTGATTTCGTGGAGCGGCACTCCGATCTCCAGGAGCTGCTGCGCCGGGTGAGCGAGCCCATCCGCGGGACCCAGTATTTCCTGCCGCTCAGCAAGCCAGGCGCGGTCGGAGCGTAAGTTGTGCATTGGCTCGTGGTACAGCGCGAGACGCTACGATTCGATTTGTACAAGTGACTGCAGGTCAAATTTCAGGACAAGTTCGTGGTTTACCGCGCGCCAGGTATTTCTCTCAGTTTCAGCCTTCAAAAGCCATTGAATGATGGCGGGAATACCTTCCTTCAGAAGCGCAGATTCTGTGGCGACACGTTCTTCTCCCGGCACTGAATAGATCGTCAGAGAGGTTTGACCGGCGGCCCCAACTCTGAGGTGTTCACCGTAATAATCGGCCCGCATTACCTCATTACGCCGCTGCTTTCTGAGGTAGGTGACGTATGCCAGACACTTCACACCGGCTTGCTCTAACGCTGCGTCGAGCCGCGAGCGCTTAAGAGGGTAGCTCGTGCCTTTGGGCAGTTTGTCTTTGCTAAATGAATAATCCATGGCGCTTTTCGTTGCGCTTTGCAGACCGATAGCCATTCTGATCCACATCGATCATTTACACAATCATCACGTCTTCAATAATGCGCACCGCCTCCCGGCTCCAACAACCGTATAGTGGCCCTTACCGGAAACTTGGTCTCGACGAGCAGGTGTTGTTCAAAATCCGCGGTTCGCTGGTTTCCCCGCTGCAAACTGCTGCCGGGCAGGGCTGGTCAACCCACCAGGCCCCCTTGTTTGCAGCTTGATTTTGGGACTATAATCCCTCTGCCGAATCTTAAATACGGCAACAGGTGGTATCGGGTACCCCGAACTGCACTGGAGGCAATATGAGTTTAGTTTCTTTTGGCGAAGGCCAGCCTGTTCCCATCCGGCCTAAAGTCACAACCCTTAAAATTCACGAAAAAAAACTCAGGCGCGAGCCCATCACATGCCTGACGGCCTATGACTATGCAACCTCCCGGCTGGTAGACGAAGCCGGTATCGACATGATCCTGGTGGGGGATTCGCTGGCCCAGGTGGTTCTGGGCTATGACAACACCATGCCGGTCACCATGGAAGAGATGCTGCATCACACCCGAGCCGTGCGCCGGGCAGTGAAGTCAGCGCTGGTGATCGCCGACATGCCTTTTGGCTCCTACCACGGGGAGACCGCTGAAGGCGTCCGCAACGCTGTGCGCTTTGTGAAAGAAGCAGGCGCGGAGGCGGTGAAGCTGGAGGGCGGCGCGCAACGCGTGGAACTGATCAAACGCGTGCTGGATGCCGAAATCCCGGTCATGGGACACATCGGCCTGACTCCCCAATCCGTCCACAAGATGGGCGGCTACAAGGTGCAGGGCAAAGACTTAGGTGGCATTGAACGGCTGGTGAAAGATGCCATTGCGCTGGACCGGGCCGGGGTATTCGC
>DATMMY010000091.1:0-8815 GCA_035569515.1 Candidatus Solibacter sp.
CCCGCTCAGTGCAGGCTCCGGACACGAAGGGAACACGAAGGAAAGCAAAATCAAATCTCCACCGCAGAGTTCGCAGAGGGCGCAGGGAAAGCCTGTGGGCCAAAACCTGGGCAAAGCGCCCGGAGCCGGCACTGAGCGAAGGAATGTGTGGCTTTTGGTGTTGGTTTGGTTGCGGCCCTGCCGCGCTGTAGTTGCGGTCCTGACTTAAATCTTGCTTTCTCCCTGTTTCCCGCGCCGGAGCCCGCCTCTCGAGCGGAGCGAAGAGCCTGCCCTGAGCGTAGTCGAAGGGGTGGTAGATCTTGGGTTTTTTGGCTGGGCTGGCCGTGCATTGAGAAATCCAATCAATCTGAGCAATACAGACCAGACTCCTGTTCTTGCTGAGCCTACCATACAGCTAGGACGCCGTTAGACACTTCCAGGCACAACACAAGCGTCTGCGCCCGAGAAGAAAGGAGATCAACAGCTTATGCCTTTACTACAAGTATTGATTGTCTTGATCGTGGTGGGATTTCTGCTCTGGCTCGTGAATCGATTCATCCCCATGCAACGGACCATGAAGTCAATGTTGAATGTGGTCGCGATCATTTGCGTGTCATTGTGGCTCTTGAATGTTTTTGGGGTTTTGCATTCTCTATCCCGGATTCGCGTGGGACATTAGATCGCAACGAATTCCCAGCTTGCGAGCCGAAGGGGCCCTATGAGCAGTTCCAGAGTTGGTGTAGCCCGCCAGCCCTTTTGCACCGGTGCTGAACAGCCTGCGGAAAAAGTCCTTTTCGTGCTCGCCATGGACCTGCAGGGGCTAAAGCCCGATTGATTTTAAACACTGTCGGCACGAGTAAACTTCCTTCGGCTCGCAAGCTCACCTCTAGGACAGGCAGTGCCCTGACACAAACCAAGTTCGAAACGCGAGTTTTCCGCAAGCTGTGAAGCCCTTTGTGTATGTACTCCAAACACGGCTTCCTTCGCCTTGGCTCAGGACAAGCTCTAAAGGGTTGTTCTTCCACCGGTGTTCGGGACACAGCAACTGTGGAACCGCTCTAGGCCGTGAAGAGTCATTGATGCATCTTACGGCATCCCCAAGGGAGAACAGGGCTGTGTTTGGCGAGTTCCAACAAATTGGTGGCGACTCCTGCAATCCAGCGGCAGCGCCTGAGATTCACAAGATGTCTTCTCCGAATCGTGGATAGCGCGGTCCGGTGAAAAGCAGCATGAAAGAAGGAGCAACTATGAAACTAATAAAAACGTTGTCAATTGTATTTTGTGTTCTTGTGGCCTGCGCATTCTTATTGCCGACGGCGGCAGCCGATGACTGGAACAAGCGAACCACGGTGACATTCAGCGGGCCGGTCGAGGTCCCCGGCGTGGGCGCCCAGATCTTGCCGGCCGGCACCTATCTCTTTAAGCTGATGGATTCGCCATCTGACCGGAACATCGTCCAAATCTTCAGCGAAGATGGAACACATCTGTACACGACCATTCTCGCAGTCCCGAATTACCGTTTGCGCGTAACGGACAAGACAGTAATGACGTTTCGCGAGAGAGCGGAAGGCCAGCCAGAAGCCATCAGGGCCTGGTTTTATCCAGGGGCAAATTGGGGCCAGGAGTTTGTATATCCGAAGGCCAGAGCCATCGAACTAGCCAAGATAACGGGATCGCCGGTTCTTGCAACGCCGGTCGATCTTGCCCTGACGCCCGTTGAAACCCTGAAGACGGCACCGGTGGAAGCCGTTGCGCCCACGGGAGAAACTATTGAGGTGGCAAAAGTTGTTGAACCGCCCCCGGTTGAAACGGCTGTTGACCCGCCACCTGCGGCTGCCGAGACGTTGCCGGCAACGGCCAGTTGGCTGCCGAGTCTTGGACTGATCGGCCTGCTATCGTTGGGCACAGGATTCGGTATCTGGATGTTTTTCAAAAGAAACGCGAATCAACGCGCGCCAGTCTCCAGCCGGGCAAACTGAAGCCGTGGCGAAGAGAGGTGGTACGAGAGTACCACCTCTTTACTCGGAGCGATTTTAGAGTTGGTTTAATCCAGTTTATGTCAGGGTTCAGCCGCCGGGGCTAAAGCCCTTTGTATTTGTGCTCCGAACACGGATTCCTTCGCTTTGGCTCAGGACAAGCTCTTCGGCTGCGCTCAGGACAAGCCCTAAAGGGCCGTTCTTCCACCGGTGCGCGGGCTACAGTGATGCGCTTGCGCCCCGCTCCAAGACCGCAGGAAGTAGCCGCCTTATGAAAGATCTTGCTTCGTGCACATCACGCCTGGCCTGTAGAATCCGATGCCTGACCCTTGCGCTCCTTCTGATCATGCTGCCCGGCGTTGCCCGTTCACAAGCGTCTTCCACGTCCCAAAACCGTTCGAGTGACGGATACCGGATCAAGGTAAACTCCGACCTGGTGGTTTTGCACGCAACCGTCCATGACCATAAAGGCATGCTTGTTTCCGGACTGGACAAAGACAATTTTCAGGTTTACGAGGACGGAACGCTTCAGCAAATCAAATATTTCAGCCACGAAGATATTCCGGTCACGGTAGGCCTGGTCATCGACAACAGCGGAAGCATGGGAAGCAAGCGCGCTGAGGTGATCGCCGCGGCTTTGGCGTTTGCCCGCTCCAGCAATCCGCAAGACCAGATGTTCGTGGTCAATTTCAACGAGCATGTCCGGTTCGCCCTGCCAGACGGCACGCCGTTCACCGACCAGGTTTCCCAGTTGGAGGTGGCGCTATCCAGAATCATCACGAATGGGCAGACGGCATTGTACGACGCCGTGGCCGGAGCGCTAGATCATTTGAAGAAAGGCGACCGGGACAAGAAAGTGCTGATCGTGATCAGCGACGGAGGCGACAACGCCAGCAAACACAGCCTGGCCGAGATCATGGCCATGACCCAGCATGCCGACGCCATCATCTACACCATTGGCCTTTTTTCCGAGGAGGATGCCGACCGCAACCCCCGGGTGCTGAAGCAGCTTGCAAAGGACACGGGCGGCGATGTTTTCCTACCCCAGTCCTTCAAGGAGGCGGTCCCTATTTGCGAACGAATCGCGCGCGATATTCGCAACCAGTACACCATCTCTTATGTCCCTGCCAACAGAAAGCAGGATGGAACTTATCGGGTCATAGAGGTCAAGGCCAGTGCACCGGGCCACAAAAACTTGCCGGTGAGGAGCCGCACCGGCTACCGGGCGCCGCTGGAGCCTCAGCCATCGCCGACCGTAAAGACCAACGTCCGATGAGTAGCAGTTAGCAATTAGCAATTAGCAATTAGCAATTAGCAATTAGCCAAAGCAAAAACCAAAATCGTCTTACCGCAGAGGACGCAAAGGGCGCAGAGGAAACTTGGCAAGATCGGCAATTGGTAAATAGCAATTAGCAATTAGCCAACAAGTGCTAATTGCTAAGTGCTAATTGCTGGTTTTCAGGTGTCCGGGGCTGACTGGAACTCACAAAACGGAGAAGAACGAACAGGGGGAGCGCGCTCTCACTTCGCGCTCCCCCTTTGTTCAACAACTGACGCGGACCGAATCGCAAAACTTGGGAGGACGGATGCGAACCAGCACGCCTGTTGCGAAAAACCTCTACTTTATCGGGTGACCGATGCGCTGGATGCTCCTGTGAATTCCAGGGCGTATCTTTGTCCTGAGAGCTGGATTTGGCTCAACGTACCATTGCCACTTGCGCCGTTCTGCACTTCCGCCGTGCTGCTGGTTGATTTCTGCGGCAATTCCACTACTTTGGCCGGCACTGTCGCCATTACTTTGCCATCCAGCGTGATGGTGGCCTGAACATCCGGGCCGTCACCATCCCACTTGATTAGATACTCTCCGGCCGGCAGCGGATTTCCGGCCACCTGGACAGGATCTGAAATTTTGAATGTCCCTTTATGTGCGGAGCCGGCTGCAAACGCCCCCGTTGTCAGGAATGTTACGAGAGACAAAGCGAGCAACAACATTGCGATTCTAAGACTCAAAGACTTCATAGTACTGCTTCTCCTATCCCGGTTGGCCGGGAGACCTTTGGAGGCGGCCCATCTCAGGCGCACACAGCAGACTTGCATTTCCAGCCGCATGGCCTACAATGCACACTTCGGGGGTTAACCAACAGAGATGATCTGTGCAGGACTGTTCTTGCCTTGGGCCGCCAAACCGCGGGCAGGAATGTCCTGGTTAACCCCTGGAACTCTTCCCTGATAACCTTTCACATCAAGATACGTTTGATCGACCAAAAAGTTTCAATATCTTGATGCCTTCGTGTTTTCTTAGACGACTTGCGGGAAGTGTAGTTAGCAAACTGCGAGACCTTTTCACCGCAAAGGGCGCTAAGGACGCAAAGGAAAATCAAAACCACAGAGGACACAGCGCAGCATAGCCGCAACCAAAAGCAAAACAAATGCTAACCACAGAGGACACAGCGCTGCCGAGCCGCAACCAAAACCCAAAACCTTTGAAACACGGAGGAAAGGAGGAAGCGGAGGAAAAGAAGGAGGAACCCCAAAACTTAACCACGAAGGCCACAGCGCAGCTAAGCCGCAACCAAAAGCAAAAACAAATGCTAACCACAGAGGACACAAAGGAACACAGAGGAAGGCAAAAACAAAACCTCAACGCAGAGGTCGCGGAGCAAGAGCAGAAGGCGCAGAGGAATCCACGAAATAAGCCGGGGGCTAAAGCGGCCTGAAAAATTTGCGAGAAAAAGCACGATTTCGAAGCACATTGTAGTACGGAGGGGAGACAAAGGGCACGAAGGAAAAGTAAAGAAATTCTTCGCGGGAAAACAAGATTTTCACGATTAGTAATACGGAGGCGCGGAGAAAAGCGAGATCAAGTCAAATCTCAGTGCCCTTACGCAGATCTAGAGTAGTTTCAGAGTGGGTATAAGGCGAAACGCAGGTCCCTCCGATCTACCCGCGCTGATGCGCGGGTAGACCTTCGGGATGACGGTTACTCAAACGATTCAACAGCTTTAGTTACTGCCGGGATTGAAGACTGTTTCCACCAGTGCCAATGAAGCGGCAGCAACCTGATGGCTGGCATTTTCCTGGAAGGGCACAACTACGTAGCGCAGCTCGCCCGCTTCTCCATGGATCAAATTGTGATAGGCGGCATAATCTACGCCGGCTGTATGCGTCCCAACCGTTGATTTGGTTCCGGGCGCCAGGAACACCACAAAGACGGTGCTGGCGTCAGGAGCGGGAAGGGTCTTGCTTTCCAGCATGTCAACCAGTTTGCGCTGAATCGCCAGGTCATTCACCGGATCTTTGAGATCGGTGAAGTCCTCAACGCTTTGAGCGGCAGAGAGGATGGTGGCATGGCTGTTCTGCAAGTCGACCAGGTGGCTATGGCCGCTCAGATCAGAGAGCGCTGCCTCGCGAGAGCGCACATTCTGGTCCGCCCAGGCGCTGCCCAGGAAGATACTGACCTGCTGAACGGACTTCATGATCGGCGCAGCATGGGCCTTCCGGGGACCTGGGGTTGCCAGGTTCGCAGGGACGACTTGAACGGTGCCCCCATCGTCATCGGAGATGAAGTTAGTTGTTGGAGCGGGCAGGTCCGCCGGTTGCGCCGCAGGTTTGACCGCCTTTTGGGCGGTCATCACCTGCGTTGCAAAAAGACCTGCGAGGAACAACGTGCAAAGTGTAAGTCTCTTCATCTGTCTCTCCATTATTGGGTCACCTGGAGGGCGAAGTCGTCCACCACGAATGAGGTTTGCAACTCAAAGTCTTCCTTACCGATCAGGAAAATCTGGATCGTCTTACCGATAAAGGAGTTGAGGTTAAAGGTGTGCTGCTGGTAACCGCTGGCATGGTTCAGGTTGGAGAACGTTGCCAGGGTTTGCAGAACGTTTCCGGAGGAATCCCGGACCTGCACGTTCAGCGTGTCAAATGCCGTGGTGGTGCTGGTTTCAGCCGTATCAATGTGCAGCCAGAAGCTCAGAGTGGCCGCAGTGGCGTTCGCCGGTATCGTCACCTGCTGCATGATGGTATCGGTGGTGGTCGTACCAAAACCATCCAGCCAGGCATCGAACGTGCCGGAATGCGGCGGTTCAAGGCTGGAATTGGCAATGATCAGATTGGTCGAATGGGTGGTAGTCAGCACCCAGGGGGCCGGATTGGTCTTACCATTTTCAAAGCCGGGATTACCAAGGATTTGCGTGGTCGTCCCGCCAGCCGTGTTGATGGTCAAGGCAATCGTGGCCGTGTGAGTGATGCCGCCACCAGTTGCGGTTACGGTCACATTCGTGGTTCCGGTGGTCGCCGTGCTGCTGGCCGAGAAGGTCAGAGTCGAACTACCGCTACCCGGGGCCGCAATGGAAGCCGGATTAAAGCTTGCCGTCACGCCCGAGGGCAGACCGGTGGCCGAGAGCGAAATCGCCGAATTGAAGCCGCCGCTTACCGAGGTGGAAACCGTGCTGCTGCCGGAGGCGCCCTGATTGACGGACAGGCTTGCAGGCGAGGCGCTTACCGAGAAATCCGGTGTCGCGGTTGCCGTGACGGTCAATGCAATCGTAGCGGTATGCGTGATTCCGCCGCCGGTGGCAGTCACGGTCACGTTTGTGGTTCCAGTTGTGGCAGTGCTGCTGGCCGAGAAGGTCAGAGTTGAGCTGCCATTTCCCGGAGCCGCAATGCTGCCCGGATTGAAGCTGGCCGTGACACCCGCAGGCAGCCCGGAGGCTGACAACGAAATCGCGGAATTGAAGCCGCCGCTTACCGAGGTGGAAATCGTGCTGCTGCCGGAGCCGCCCTGGGCCACCGAAAGGCTGGTGGGTGAGGCGCTCAGGCTGAAGCTCGGGGTCGCGGTAGCGGTGATGGTCAGTGCAATGGTGGTGGTATTCGTGATACCGCCTCCGCTCGCAGTAACCGTCACAGTCGTGGTTCCGGTTGTGGCTGTGCCGCTGGCTGAGAACGTCAGAGTCGAACTGCCGCTGCCGGGTGCCGCAATCGAGGCCGGGTTGAAGCTGACCGTTACGCCTGCAGGCAGACCCGAAGCTGAAAGCGAGATCGAGGAATTGAATCCGCCGCTCACCGTGGTTGAAATGGTGCTGCTGCCGGAGCCGCCCTGGGCCACCGAAAGGCTGGTGGGCGAGGCGCTTAAAGTAAAGCTCGGATTCGCTGCCGCATTCACCGTGAGCCCAACCGTGGTGGTATGAGTAACTCCACCTCCGCTGGCTGTTACGGTCACATTCGTGGTTCCGGTTGTGGCCGTGCTGCTGGCTGAGAAGGTAAGAGTGGAGCTGCCACTGCCGGGAGCGCCAATCGAGGTCGGATTGAAGCTGGCCGTGACACCCGCGGGCAAGCCCGAAACCGATAGCGAAATCGCGGAATTGAATCCGCCGCTCACCGCGGTTGAAATGGTAGTGCTACCGGAGCTGCCTTGAGTCACCGACAGGCTGGTGGGCGAGGAGCTTACGGTAAAGTCTGGCGTTGCGGCGCCGGGATTGAAGATGATATCGAGCACCGAATGCAACTCGATCTGATTGGGCGCCGCGCCGGTCTGCCCGTGCGGGAAGTCAAACATGCCCACGCCCGTAATGCGGACCGGAGTGCTGGTCGAGGTGAAACTGGTGGTCACGTTGAACATGGCATCCATGGCGGCCCTGGCTTTGGTAACGCCCGCCGAAAATGGACTGCTGCTGGGGACGCACGAGGGCGCAGGGATCTCGGTGATCATGGTATTACCGGCGGCATCCTGCACAACCAGGTGATAGTCCTGATCGCTTTCCAGCTTGAATAAGGTCAAAGTTCCGTCGATGACCCACACCGTGGTCTCTTCCGGCGATATGCGATTGTTGCTCGGAAGCGTGCTCTGCGTGGGAAAGGCCCGCAGCGCCGCAATCGTTGTGTTGGTAGTGGAGTTAAAGTTGATTAGGCCGACATCGGCATCGGTTCCTACTTTGACTGCCTGGCGTTCCACACCGCAGGAAAAAGCCAATGTGGAAGAAAGAATTAAACCAAGGGCAACCGCGGACAGGAGGGAACGGCGGAAACGTAGCATCATTTGTTTAGCACTCTCCAACCCATTTTTGGGTCACTGCTACTTCGGGAAAATACTATAGGCGATAGTAGATACCGGCAATGGCTGAACGATTAAAGTTTGGTTAAACGGAATTTTATTTTTGAAAATGAGAATCTGTTAATCAAGTGCCTCATCGCACTAAGCCACAACCAAAAGCAAAACCTACCACCCTTCGCCAGGCTCGAGGGCAGGCTCCGACACGAAGACACGGAGAGAACCAAGAGTCAGTTTCACCGCGGAGGCGCGGAGGCGCGGAGGAAACCCGGAAAAAACAGGAGGTCGTGGAGAAAACAACTTCAAATTCATGGGCTCGAAAGTGGAATGGAGAATTTGCGAAAAAAGCAAGATTCAAAGCACAGCGTAATCACAAAGAAACATAGAGAAAAGCAAAAGCTCAACGCAGAGGGAGCAGAGTAAGCAGAGGGCGCAGAGGAATCTATTAAGTTACCCGCTTAGTCATGCGGTGTGGAAATTTGGGAGAAAAGGAAGACTTCAAGAAAAACAAGGTTTCAAAGGACATTGCAGTACGAGTTTCCAGGAAGAGAAATCAAACCATACAATCGCTGATTGCCCGTGAAGCAAAATGCGGCGAGCATGGAGCTCGCCGCATTCATCACTGCCGGCTTGCTGTTTACGGTTGCGTTACCTGCAAGGCGAAGTCGTCCAGCACAAATGAAGTCTGCAATTCGAAGTCCTCTTTACCGATCAGGAAAATCTGGATGGTCTTTCCGATGAAAGAGCTTAGATCGAATGTGTGCTGCTTGTATCCGGTGGCGTGGTCCAGGTTTGAGAACGTTGCCAGAGTTTG
>DATMMY010000092.1:0-15347 GCA_035569515.1 Candidatus Solibacter sp.
GCCCGCTCTAATTCCTGTTCCGGCAATTTGATTTGGGCCATCATGGGCAGCCGGGCCGCTCCAACCAATCCGGCATCGCTGCCCAACAAAGCCCGCGTAATGATCGTGCAGCGCCGCGAGGGCAACGAATCGTCATGAACATTGGTTCCCGAGACTCCACGGACGGTATCGGAAGGCGCGGTGGCCCGGTAGACAAACGACCGTTTGCGAACCTCTTCCAGCATGGAGGGAGCAAAGGCGTCCCAGGCGCTGGCAACGCCACCGCCAATCACGTACATGGGCAGGTTGAAGATATTCACCAGGTCAGCCACTACGATGCCGATCGCACGGCCAACCACATGGAAGATCTTCCGGGCAGGCTCGTCGCCCTGTACTGACATCTGGTAGACCACTTTGGCGCTGAACTCAGGGTCCTCATTCAAGGCCCGTCCCAATTCCGGGGCATCGCCATTCGCCACAGCCTCAATCGCCATGCGCTTAATCGCCGTGGCTGAGGCGTATTGCTCCAGGCAGCCAATGCCGCCACAACCACAAGGAAGGCCATCCGACTCCACCGCGATATGTCCCAGTTCGTTGGCCATGCCACTCATCCCGTGCCAAATGCTCCCGTGCAGCACAATGCCGCCCCCGACTCCAGTACCCAATGTGATCATGCACACGTCGTCTACGCGGCGCGCGGCCCCGAGCCATTTCTCTCCCAGGGCTGCGGCATTGGCGTCATTTTCCAGGATCACGGTTGCGCCCAGCCGTCGTTCGATCTCGTCCTTGACCGGATAATCCTGCCAGCCAGGCAGGTTGGGCGATTCGCGCAGCATCCCGGTGTGCATTTCAATGATCCCCGGCACGCCAACACCGATGCCCGCAAGGTGGCCGGAGCCTCGGAACTTAGCGGCCAGTTCCAGAATTGCTGTACACATCTCCTGAATTACATTGTCCCGTCCCCGTGTTACCTCAGTGCCGGTGGTGATCTTTTCCAGAGTCTTTCCCTGCTGGTCAATTGCCGCAATGCGGAGGTTCGTACCTCCCAGGTCGACTCCAATTGCGAATGTAGACATGTCCGTTTTGACTCCAGTTTGTACCGGGGTGATGCCCGCTCCTCGTCCAGATTAATACGGCGGCGGCGGAAATGCGAATTTCCGGATCTTCCAAACTGCAGGATTTGCCAGATTTGCAATTTGAAAGACACGCAAGAAGCATTTATCTTCTACCGCATGCAAATACAAGGCAAAGTTGTCGTTGTAACCGGTGGCTCCAACGGAATTGGCCGTGCCCTTTCGCGGGCGTTCGCAGCACAGGGCGCCCGGGCCGTGGTAGTAGCGGACAGAGACGAAAAAAGCGGCCAGCAGGTGGCCCAGGAGATCAAAGGCACTTTTCTGGCAACCGACGTTTCCAAAGAAGCGGAAATTAAGCGCCTGGTCGAAAACACGACAGACCAGTTTGGACAGGTGGACATCTTCTGCTCCAACGCCGGCATAGGCGTTGATGGTGGACCGGAGGCTCCCAATGCCGAATGGCAGCGCATATGGGAGATCAACGTGATGGCGCACGTCTACGCGGCCCGCGCCGTGCTGCCCCAGATGCTAGCGCGCAAAGAAGGATATCTAGTGCAGACGGTATCGGCAGCGGGACTGCTTTCGCAGATCGGCTCGGCCCCTTACTCGGTCACCAAGCACGCCGCGCAAAGTTTTGCCGAATGGCTGGCCATTACTTATGGAGACCAGGGCATTCGCGTCTCCGCACTCTGTCCTCAGGGAGTGCGTACCAACATGCTGTTGCAGGCCGAGTTTGGCGGCGGGGCATTTCTGATGGAAGGCGCGTTGGAGCCCGATCAGGTGGCGGCCGAGGTCATGAAGGCCATCGCCGAAGAGAAATTCCTGATCCTGCCCCATCCCGAGGTGGCCAGGTATTTCCAGAACAGGGCCAATGATAACGAACGCTGGCTGCGCGGCATGAGGAAGCTGCAAGCGAAGATGGCAAATAGCAAGTAGCAATTGGCCAGAACTGTCCGGTCATAAGTCGAATAAATCCAATTGGTTGCGCGAAACGGATACTTGATCGAGCGGATGAGATTGCGAAAGAGCCTGTAAAATCGGCACTTTTTCGAACAAAGTCACACTGAGAATTTGTGCAATTGGATAGAGTTTGAGTTCCAGCCCCAGGCGCTTGCGAACAATCGCCAGCAGTACGTAGACGGAGACCGCAATCCAGATTTGCGTCTTCACCGCGTTGGGGGAAACACCATAAAAGCGCTTGATGCGCAGGTGTTGTTTGATCCATTTGAAGAATAGTTCGACCTGCCAGCGACATTTGTAGAGTTGGGGAATGGTAAGACTGGGCAACAGAAAATTGTTGGTCAGAAAGACCAAGTTTTTGTCGGTGTCGGCGTCGTGGTAACGAATGCGGCGCAGAGGTTCAGGATAGTACTTGGCCGGGTAAAAGCTTTTCAGGCGAATGAGTTGATCGCAACGCAGTCCCGTGTCTTTGTCGACCCCTTGGGAACTGACACGTTGGAAATAGAAATTCTTGCGGGCCCGAATAATGAAGAAAGCCAGAGCCTGTTTGAGCGCATACAAGCGCTCGAAATCCAGGTAGGCGCGGTCCACCAGGTAGATGGAACCGGGTTCCACCACCAGTTGGTCGAGAACGTGAATCTCGTGGATTTTCGCGGGGGCAACGCTGATGAAGGCCGGTATATTGCCGTGCAGATCGAGCAGAGTATGCATTTTCACCGCAGCGTTTTTGGCGCGGTAACGAGCCCACGGAAACAATGAAAGGCAAAGATCGATGGTGGTGCAATCCAAAGCATAGACGCTTTGTTGCAGTTCGATTCCGAAACTTTCATTGGCATATAACTGGCGAGCGTTGCGAATCAAGACTTGAGCCAAGTCGGCATAGATACGCCAGTCGCGGTTCTCATTGGCATCGGCCAGAGTGCTGCGCGAGACGTGCCCGCGAATGCCCAGATGATACAGCCGCGCCCCTACTGCCCGAAGACAGGTTTCGATATCGCGCAGGCTTTCGCGATAGGTCAGTTGGGCAAAGGCCATGCACAGAAATTGATCCCAACAGGAAAAACTGCTGGTCTTGTAGTTGCCTGAATAGCGCTCGACGCAACGTCGGAACTCGTGAGCAGGAACGAAGTCCATCAACTGTGCAAAGACCGTTTTGCCAAGGTTCATCTGTCCCATCCTCCCTGAATGCCTGGCAAGGATGGCCCCAGCAGCCCAATAAATTCAAATCGAAAACGCTTGCTTTACCGACAAGTCCTTGTGTGAAAACTAGTTACGCTGAAATCAGATTTCAATGACCGGACAGTTCTGGCAATTGGCAAATAGCAATTGGCAAATAGCCGGAACGGTAGTTTTACCGCAAAGGGCGCTAAGGCCGCGAAGGAAGGCTTCTTCACCGCAGAGGGCGCAGAGCCTCCTTGCTCCTTTGCGACCTTCGCGTCCTTTGCGGTTAAATGAATTGGCTGCGGTAAACGAACTGGTGATTCTCACTTCTGGCACTTGGGGCAATAGTGCGTGCCTCTGCCTGCCACGACGATCTTCTTGATGGGGGTCTTGCAGACCAGGCAGGGCTCTCCTGCGCGTCCGTAGGCACAGTGCTGGAGTTGGAAGAAGCCTTCTTCGCCTTCGGCATCCACGTAATCGGAGACGGACGAGCCTCCTGCGGCAATGGCTTCCTTCAGCACCTCCTGAAGAGCGGAATGGAGCCTGGCTGATTCCTGGCGGGTCAACGAACTGGCGCGCCTGCGCGGACGGATGCCGGCGCGGAACAGGCTTTCATCGGCATAGATGTTCCCTACCCCGTGCAACAGCTTCTGGTTCAGCAGTGCTCCTTTGATGGGTGCGTTGCGTCCCTTGAATAGTTGGACGAAATCCTCAAGGCTGACCTGGAGCGGCTCTGTTCCCGGCCCAGTAAAGCCGGCGCTCTGCACCTCCAACCGGCCAAACCGGCGCGGATCGACAAACCTCAACTCCCTTCCGGATTCTAGCCGGGCCACCAGGTGAGTGTGACTGGCCGTCTCGGTTTCCGGGGCAGCCACCAACATGCGTCCGGTCATGCCCAGATGCACGATCCATTGGCTGGCGCCTTTTCGCGCAGAAAGATCAAACACGATGTGCTTCCCCACACGCCGCACCTGATCCACTCGCGCGCCCTCCAAGGTAGCAGCGATCTTGGCGGCCGGTGATTTCAGGGGCTCCCGCTTGTTGCCAATCCAGACGGACTCAATACGGTCTCCCGCGACCCTCTTGTGCAGGCCACGGGCGATGGTTTCGACTTCCGGTAATTCGGGCATTTGATTTGTCTCAGATCCGTCGCTGCCGCTCAGGATTTCGCCTGCGGGCTCCCGCTCCGCTCACCCCCGCATAACGGCTCAACTTCTCCTAATTCGCGCGTGGATTCTATTATCTCAGGTGCATCGGAACCCACTGTGCGTATCGGTGTACGGGTGGACGCATGCACAAGGAAGAGGCTCGATCTTTCCTGGCTCATCAATTACCAGGTAGACGCCGAAGGGACAATGTCCATCGTGTCTACACTGGCTCTGAAACAGCTCCAGATGCGGAGGCCTGATGGCGTACCATGATGCTTGCAAGTACTTTCGTGCGATGCATTCTATTCAGCGTACATGCCCAACCAGAGTTTGAAGATTTCCTGCGTGCCCCGCAGCGTGATTGAATGAAGACAAAAATCTTCATCGCGGGCTGCGCGATCATTGCAATAGGCCTTGCGGCTTTTGCCCGGGCCGTGACTGCCCCCAGCAGGGAGGCAGGCGATTGTCTGGCCCAGCTCAACGGCGTGCGTGTAGGCAAGACCACTGAAGCGGAGCTATTATCCAAGCCATTCTTTCAGAATTCGCCACGGCGCTGCTCCAATGACATGTGCTTCTACAATCTGTTTGCAAGCAATGAATGGCCCGCTAAGCTTCACCTCGCGCCTTCCACGGATATTGGCATCATCGTACAAGTTCAGGACGGTGTGGTCTTTCATCTGTGGGTGTACGGAATGATCCAGTTCAAAGATTCGACTGCTTCGTTAACGTTGGACCAGATGTCTTCGGCCTCTTGCAGTCTGAAACCATGCATTCATCGGGACTTCCTCGACAAGACGCGATATCGGCCTCGCACGATGTCCAGCGTGAAAGTGACGTTCGACGGAACTTCCGACATCCCCGACCAAATGTCCACGGCGGTCAATGTCAGTTGTCTCTACCGGTTGCGTGGGTGCAGTAGCGTCGAGGAACTCTTGCCCCTGGCGGGTCGTCTTGCGAATAGTGAGGGATCCGGATCATCCTCAGCGAAATAGATGGATTGAGCAGAAACTCTATTTGGCCGCGAATTCACGCAAATCAACACGAGTGGGGGAATGCTGTAGAGTCTCTGGTTCACGCAACCATCGTTTACGCAACCATCCCCAGACAGCACATCCCAGGTAGCGCAGCAGCTACTCTGGGCAGCAGCAGTTTCCCTTTGCAAAACCTACGCATCTAATAAGTTGATTTGCAATACATTCGCAATTTAGGGTCTGAAAGGGGGAACATCAATGCGCCTGCTCGATAACCTGCGTAATGCTGAGCAGAAAAGCGTGAAAGCCGTGCGAAGAGGCATGGAGCGCGCCCGTGAGGAATGGGGGGATATGGAACGGCGCATCCGCCAGCGGATGCGTATCTATCCCCAGAAACTGAAGAATGTCGCCGCTTCCCGTTCGGAACATGAACATGAAGCCGACATTGTGGACCAGGGAATTCCCGCAGGCATTGGCGAACCGGCAGAATCGGAACCAACGAAGCCAATCGTCTCTGTTCATGGCCGGGACGTTAACGAGGGAGACCCGGATAAATCAGCTGCTGCTTAATTCATCCCTGCCGACAGTGGCCGGTGATCCATGCGTGTTCATGGATTGCCGGCTATTTTCTTTTTGCGGGAGACGGAACTACCGGCTTGCGAATGGGAATGATCGCCCCCTGGCTGGGATGCGCATTGCTCGCGCGGGCGGCAATTTCCTGATGGACAAAGCGCACGAATTCCTGCATCTGGTGGTTCATCTCTTCCATGCGCTCCCGCATCTGCAAGATGATCGCTATCCCGGCAATATTCACCCCCAGGTCACGCGCCAGCGAAAGAATGAACTCCAGCCGCTGCAAGTCCTCTTCGGTATAAAGACGGGTGTTGCCCTCGGTGCGGGAAGGTTTGAGCAGGCCTTCACGCTCATATAGCCGCAAAGTCTGAGGATGAATGCCATACATCTCCGCTACGGAGGAGATCATGTAGGCGCCTTTGGATTTACGCTTTGCAGTCATGGTTCACGCTTTCTGCTTTGCATAAATGCAGTGATCATAGTTTCGCCAGAAAATCACTTTCTCGCAGACCAGGCCATTCTTTTCCGCTACTCTGCGCGAACTCAGGTTCTCCGGCCGGATCATGGAAATCACTCGCTGCGCTCCCAATTGATGGAACGCATAATCCATGCACGCCCGGGCCGCTTCTGTTGCGTATCCCCTACCCCAGAGACTGCGCCGGACGTTGTAACCAATCTCAATCTGGTCTCTTTCTTCCACCAGTTGCACGCTGCATCCGCAATCACCGATGACTTCACCCGACTTCTTGAGGACCATGGCATTCTTGCCGTAGCCATCTTTTTCGTAACGCGCCAGGTTCTTCCTGATCCAGCCTTCAACGCCTTCCCGAGTCAGCGGCGCCGGATAATACTCCATGGCCACCGGGTCGCCCAGAACGGCCTGCATGGCCTCAACATCGTTCAGCGTAAACGGACGCAGGACCAGCCGCTCGGTTTCAAGGATCAGACCTTCGCCCATAGTTCCTCCCGGGGATCTACCGGGTCCAGCTTCTGCAGTTCCTGCCAAAGCTCGCGAGCTTTCAGGTCCCGGGCTTCGGGTACAACGATTTTGACCTCCACGATCTGGTCGCCACGCGCATCCTCCCTTCGGGCTGAAGGCGCACCTTTTTCCCGAAGCCGCAGTTTCTGTCCGGATTGAGTTCCGGGCGGAACTTTCAGCTGCGAGCGGCCGTCAATGGTGGGAACTTCGATCTTCGCTCCCAGGGCCGCTTCCATGGCAGTGACAGGCACGGTCACATAGATATCGTCGCCCTCGCGGCGAAAGACCGGATGCTCACCAGTGCGAATGATGATGTAAAGATCGCCGGGCGGCCCGCCATGCATTCCGGCATTGCCTTTACCCGCCAGACGGATACGCTGTCCATCCCGGGTTCCCGGCTTAATGCGAACCTCTAATGGCGTGGTGTGATTGACAACGCCAGCGCCCCGGCAAACCGGGCATCTGTCTTGCGCTTTACCGGTGCCGTGGCACTCCGGGCATTCAAGATTGAACTTCATCCGGCCGCCGGTCTGGGTCACGTGTCCACTGCCACCGCACCGGGGACAGGTTTCCGGCTTGCCTACCAGTCCTTTGCCGCCACAGTTCGTGCAGGTATCCTGGCGGGAGATCTCCAGGCGCAGCACCGTGCCTCGGATGGCATCCCAGAAGCTAACGTTGACCTGGTATTCAAGATCAGAGCCCGGCTCCGGTTCGCGGCTGGGGGCCTCGGCTCCCCGCTGTCCAAAGATGCTGGAGAAGATGTCATGTAAGCCGCCGCCTCCGACTCCTGAGGTTCGCCGTCCGCCCGCGCCACCGCCGAAATCGTTGAAATCAAATCCACCGAAATCAAAAGGCACACCTTGCCTTGGCCCAGCACTTCCGGGTGCTGCGCCAAAACCACCTGCTCCAAACCCATCGCCCCGCGCATAGGCCTCGGCGGCCGCTGGATCGATATTGTCGGAATAAAAGCCGAGCTGGTCGTAGATCTTGCGCTTCTTAGGGTCACTCAGTACGTCGTTGGCCTCTGAGATTTCCTTGAACTTTTCCTCGGACTTTTTGTCGTTAGGATTGACATCAGGATGGTACTTTCTGGCGAGCTTGCGAAAAGCCTTGCGGACGTCATCCTGGGAGGCATTTTTCTTCACTCCGAGAAGACCGTAATAATCTTTTTGTTGTGTCGCCATAATGTACCTGGAAACTTTAAGTTAACTTACTGAAATCCTGCCCATCATAAGAGCGTTCCGGTTTCACGTGAGAAATGCCTTTTACGCGGCAGTTATGGTGTCAGCATTTTCGGGGTCCTTCGACTCCGCGCTTCACAACTTCGTTCTCAACAGCTTTTTTCCATGCGCTCCGCTCAGGATGACACTTATTGCGCGCCTCCAATTGCTCATCCAATTACGCGTTAAATCAAAATCACTACTTCTTCGCCTCGACAATCATTGCTTCTTCACCTCGACATTGTCGGGTACCTTGGTTGACTGCCAGGCCACGACCTGCCACTTTCCATTGCGTTTCAGAAATGTTCCAGTATTGCGGTAATAGGCCGTCTCCGACTTGCCGTTGTTCTCGTTGTGCATTACCAGCCGGAAATTCACCACAGCCATGTCACGGTAAGGATGTACGGTAATACCGTCCGCCTCGAAAGTTGCGGCCGGCTCGTTGGCCGCGCGCACGCCGATGTTTTTTATAATTTCGGCCTTGTTGACGGTCACGCCTGCGGAGCGCGTATAGATCACGTCGTCCGCAAAGAAATCGTCAAAAACCTGCTTGTCGCCTCTGGGTACTGCGGCCAGGAAGTCCTGCAGCAGTTTGGTTACATGCTGGGTGACGCGAGCGGCGTCATTTGAATTGGACCGGGAGGAGTCGCTCCCGGTCTGCGCCAGCGCAACGGAAGGAGCAACCTGTAACAGGACCGCCAACACCACGGGATACAAGCCGATCGATTTTGCGGGTTTCATTGCGCACGACCTCCTGTTGTATAACTACGCCGCCCCAACTTCCTGAATCAGCAGCTTCAAATTCGGATCAGCGGCGGTTGCCTGCTTGATGAATTCTTGCGCCGAGGCCAGCGTGTATAAGCCCGGCAGCGCGATCAGATTCACTGCCTGGCTCAAGGTTTCTGCCACCTTAACCACCAAATATTGTTTCACCTTTTCACCTCATTGCTCGGAGGGCGGCCTTGCAGCCGCCCTCACAGTCTCTCCTTCATACTTACATCACCTCTGGCGTACTCTCAGGAACTCTCGATAAGCCCGCCAGACTTTGCGGAACGCCGTTAGTTCTTGGGTTCCACGTCCACGTACTCGGCATCAATTACGCCTTCGTCTTTCTTTTTTTCCTGGCCTGCGCCCGCAGCGCCGTCAGTGGCGCCACCCGCACCCGCGTGCGTGCCAGCACCCTCGCCCGAAGAAGCACCCTGTGCCGCGGTGGCCTTATACATCACCTCGGCCAGCTTGTGCGACGCGCTGGTAAGCCGTTCGAGAGCAGACTTCATGGCGCTTGCATCCGTGCCTTCCAGGGCCTTCTTGGCATCGGCCACGGCAGATTCCACCTCGCCCTTCTCTGCTCCGGAGATCTTATCGCCGTGCTCGCGCAGCATCTTCTCCACGTTGTAGACCATGCCGTCGAGCTGATTGCGGGCCTCGATCTCCTCGCGCTTGGATTTATCTTCCGCGGCGTGGGCTTCGGCTTCTTTGGCCATACGCTCCACTTCTTCCTTGCTCAGGCCGGAAGAGGACGTAATGGTGATCTTCTGGTCTTTTCCTGTACCCAGGTCTTTAGCTCCCACATTGAGGATGCCATTGGCGTCAATGTCAAAGGTCACCTCAATTTGGGGCACGCCACGCGGAGCCGGTGGAATACCGCTCAGGTGGAACTTGCCCAAAGTGCGGTTGTCTTTTGCCATGGGGCGCTCGCCCTGCAACACATGGACCTCCACGGAGGGCTGGCTGTCAGCGGCGGTAGAAAACTTCTCGGTCTTCCGAGTCGGAATCGTGGTATTGCGCGGGATCATCTGCGTAGCCACGCCACCCAGGGTCTCAATCGAGAGCGTAAGGGGAGTGACATCCAGCAACAGAAGATCCTTCACATCTCCTGCCAGTACACCGGCCTGGACTGCTGCGCCGATGGCCACAACTTCATCAGGATTCACGCCCTTGTGGGGCTCTTTGCCAAACAGGTCTTTTACCACCTGCTGGATACGCGGCATGCGGGTCTGCCCGCCGACCAGCACAACTTCGTCGATGTCCTTCGCCTCTACGCCGGCATCTTTCATGGCTTGCTTGCACGGCCCCAGGGAGCGCTGAATGAGGTCGTCAATCATCTGCTCCAGCCTGGCCCTGGTCAGCTTCTTCACCAGGTGCTTCGGTCCGGTGGCATCGGCGGTAATGAACGGCAGATTGATCTCGGTCTCCATGGTGGTGGAAAGCTCGATCTTGGCTTTCTCAGCCGCATCGCGCAGGCGCTGCAAGGCCATCTCGTTACCCTTGGAGCGCAGATCGAGGCCTTCGTCCTTTTTGAACTCCTCAACCAGCCACTCCACAATGCGTTGATCAATGTTGTCGCCGCCCAGGTGAGTGTCGCCGTTCGTGGACTTCACCTCAATCACGCCTTCGCCTACCTCCAGGATGGAGATATCGAAGGTACCGCCGCCAAAGTCATACACGGCGATGGTCTCGTCTTTCTTCTTATCCAGACCATAGGCCAGCGCGGCGGCTGTGGGTTCGTTGACGATGCGCTTTACGTCGAGACCGGCGATCTTGCCTGCATCCTTGGTGGCTTGGCGTTGCGCGTCGTTGAAATACGCGGGCACGGTGATTACAGCGTCGGTCACCGTCTGCCCAAGGTGATCTTCCGCCGCCTTCTTGAGTTTCTGAAGAATCAACGCGGAAATCTGGGGCGGAGTGTATTCCGTTCCCTGCGCCACTACGGCCACATGGTCGCCCTGACGAACTACCTTGTAGGGCACCATCTTCATCTCGTCGGTCACTTCCTCGTACCTACGGCCCATGAAACGCTTGATTGAATAGATTGTGTTTTCCGGGTTAGTAATTGCCTGGCGCTTGGCCACCTGGCCTACCAGTCGCTCCCCGGACTTGGTAAAGGCAACCACCGATGGGGTCGTGCGGCCGCCTTCCTCGTTCGGGATGACCTTGGGTTCGCCGCCTTCCATGACGGCCACCACCGAGTTTGTAGTTCCCAAGTCGATTCCAATAATCTTGCCCATGGCTAATTTGCCCTCCAGTGCTATGAGTGCTCAAAAATTTTCAAGATTCTCACTATAACAACAACCCTATTATCAGAGTTGAGTGAGTTACTGTCAAGTTCTTAGATGGGCTTGATGGTGTTGAAGTTGCAGGAAAACTGAAGGTTCGGAACAAAGTAACCAGGCTTGTGGAATCAATGGCTTACGAGAGCGGTTTCGGTCTGCCTGCACTGAGGCTTGGGTTCAGTCGTATCGCTCATAGATAACGCTTTTTTTCTCAAATCCGAGCTCTGCCAGCAATTGGCGATTGGCTTTGACCATGTTATTCAACCCGCAGATGTAGGCATCAAGCCTGGAGCGTCCTTCGGGCGGCAACCCCTCGACAATCGCGCGAACATGCTCCTGCACGTAGCCCTGGGAGCCCCGCCATGATTCCGGGGCACGGCTCAGGGTGGCCACATAGTGGAAGTTCGGATACTGCGCGGCTACCTGCTGGAAGAAGTCACGATAGAAAATATCTTCCTCATATCGCGTGCCGTAGACCAGCCAGAAGTCGTGTCCCAGTGACCGTTGCGGCTCGGCAAACAGCCATTGGATGAATCCCCGTATGGGCGCAACCCCGGTGCCGGTGCAGATGAAAATAGAGTCCCTCAAAGGGTTACGCAGGACAAACATGCCGTGCGGACCATGAAAATGAATGGTCTCTCCCTCTTTGATGTCGCACAGCAGGTTGGAAAAGAAACCATCGTCCACCCGGTTCAGACACAGATCGAAGCCCGTGCTATTGTAGGGCGCTGAAGCGATCGAGTAGGCGCGGGTTATTTCCCGGCCCTCTTTAGGCGCAACCAGTGAGAGAAATTGTCCCGGAACAAAGTCGAAGCGATCCACGGCCTGTACGGCAAACTCCAGGTGCCTGGTCTGCTCTGAAAGCTGGACGGCATGCACTAACTGGGCTGTCTGTATCTTCCGTTCAGGCACGAGACCGGTAGCTTCTCCTGGGAGATTTGGAACCGTCTAGTATAGCCGCTTCGAGGTGACACGCTTTTCTCGTTGGCGTAAACTGTTAATAATCTGAGAAGGAATACAAGTCATGACATTGGATCTGAGGCCCGAAATCGCGGAAGGGTTGAAAGCTTTGGCTACAGCCCAAGGGCTCTCAGTGGAAGCTTATCTCCAGCAACTCGTTGAAAGAGAACTTCCGGCGCAGGCCCTATCCACATCTTCTGAGGGCAGTGGCATGGTGTGGGAGAACGGTCTTTTCGTCTATCGAACCGGCAAGCCCCTACCCGCCCACATAGTCGATGACGCCATTCGTCGTTCCCGCCAAGAGCGGCTCGAGAACATCCTGGGCAATCATTCTTGAAACTGTTTTTCGATAGTTCTGTTTTGGTTCCGATCTTCTACGCAGATCATCTGCATCACGCTCCCAGTACGAAAGCATTTCTTGCCGCAGGCAAGGATGATTTCTGCGCGCTTCGAACTCTGGGAGAGGTTTACTCAACCCTGACCGGGCTACCCATTCGTCCGCGGATTACCGGAGCGGACGGAATTGCAGTCATTCGACAAATTCGCGACAGACTTACCGTGGTCTCTCTTAGCGAACAAGAGTATGTTGCAACCTTGGAGACTGCTTCCCGCGCTGTTGTCGGCGCCGCTACATATGACGCGCTCATTGCACAGTGTGCTGTCAAAGCCAACGCCGATATTCTGCTCACATGGAATGTGCGCGATTTCACCCGGCTTGGCCCTCACATCGCAAAACTTATCAAAACACCACGTGATCTGTAGGCCAGAAAACATAATTCGAGAAATGCACAGTGGCTTCCAAAAAATAGCCACTACCCCCTACATTTCTGCTCGTTTTCCGAAAAACTGCAAAATGCGGCTGAAAGCAAAGGCTCGACAGCAAGCATTTCAAGGGAACTGAGACAAATAGCCTCACTCCACGGTCACGGACTTGGCCAGGTTCCTGGGTTGGTCCACATCACAACCGCGCCGGACGGCCATATGATAGGCCAGCAACTGCAGCGGAACAATTTCCAGGATCGGCAAGAGAAGTTCCGCGGTCTGGGGAACGTATAGCACCTGGTCGGCGGCATCTTTGATCTCTTCATCGCCCTCAATGGCCACGGCGATCACTTTACCGGAGCGCGCCTTGACCTCTTTCATGTTCGATATGGTCTTTTCATAGCGCTGGACGGAATCCGGATCGTTGGGGTCCTTGGTGGCCAGTACGACCACGGGAAGGTTCTCATCAATCAGGGCATTCGGGCCGTGTTTCATCTCACCGGCCGGATAGCCCTCAGCATGGATATAGGAAACTTCTTTCAGCTTCAGCGCCCCTTCCAGGGCTATGGGGTAATGAATGCCGCGCCCTAAGAAGAGAAAATCGTTGGCTCGTACGTACTCTTTGGCGAGGCGATCGCACTCTTGTTCGCGCCCCAACAGGATTTCCAGCTTGCCCGGGATCATCGCCAGTTCGCTGACGAATTGCTTGCCGCGCTCCGGGGAAATTTCTCCGCGCAGCTCTCCCAAGTAGAGAGCCAAGAGAAAGAGCGCCGTAAGTTGGGATGTGAATGCTTTGGTGGAGGCCACGCCGATCTCCGGCCCGGCATGGGTATACAGGGTGCCGGCAGCTTCGCGGGCAATCATAGCGCCTACCACGTTGCAGATTGCCAGCGTCTTGGAGCCTTTTTCCTTGGCCTCACGTTGCGCCGCAATGGTGTCGGCGGTCTCGCCCGATTGCGTAATCAATACCGTGAGGTCCCTGCTGGAGGTAATGGGGTTGCGATAGCGATACTCGCTGGCATAATCCACCTCCACCGGGATGCGTGCCATGCGCTCGATCATGAACTTGCCGGCCAGCGCTGCGTGCCAACTGGTGCCACACGCGACTATGTTGATTTTCTGGGTCTGGAGCAGATCGTCTTCCGTGATAGCCATCTTCTCCAGGAAGACCTTGCCTGAATCCAGCGACATTCGGCCCAAAGCAGTTTCACGGACAGCGTGCGGCTGTTCAAAGATCTCTTTGAGCATGAAGTGCTTGAATCCGCCCTTTTCCGCCATGATGGGGTCCCAGGAGATATGCTGCACTTCACGGACGATGGACTTGCCCTCAAAATCCGTGACCTGCACGCCTGCGGGCGTGATTACAGCCAAATCTCCATCATGCAGAAAAAACAGATCGCGAGTATGGTGGAGGAGGGCGGGTACGTCTGAGGCCACAAAATATTCGGCATTCCCCAGACCAATCACCAGCGGAGGCCCGTTGCGGGCAGCCACAATCTTGTCAGGCTCTTCCACGGAGATCACCGCCAGGGCGAATACTCCGGACAGCTCTTTCACGGTCTTGCGGAGAGCATCTTCCAGATGAGGGCGGCTTCCATTGCTCTTGTGGAGCAGATGTTTTTCTATCAAATGGGCAATGATCTCCGTGTCCGTTTCCGTGAAGAATTTATGCCCTTCCTCAATAAGCTTTCTCTTCAGAGAGAGATAGTTTTCCACGATCCCGTTGTGCACTACCACAATCTTCCCGGTGCAGTCATGGTGAGGATGAGCATTCTCTTCGCTCGGACGTCCGTGGGTGGCCCAGCGCGTATGGCCTATGCCGTAGGTGCCATCCAGGGGCTTCAGACGGATGACCTCTTCCAGATTCCGCAATTTGCCTTCCGCGCGGCGTATCTGCAGACCTTCGTCTTGCCCCGTTCCATTACCCGCAACGGCAATTCCGGCGGAGTCATACCCGCGATATTCAAGATGCCGCAACCCGTCAATAATTACGGGAACGACCTGCTTCTTACCTACGTAACCAACAATTCCACACATGGCGATTTCCTACTGGATGATTTTGAGTGAAGCTGAGTTGCCGAAAAAATAACGATATATCGGCGCCTCACTCAAAATCGGCAAACTACTCTTCCATTCGATAGCTGAACTCTTCAATCACGGGGTTGGTCAGGATTTCACGGGCGATCCGCTCAATTTCGGCTTTGGCAGCGTCCTTTTCCAAGGCGCCATCCAGCTGAAGCTCAAAAAATTTGCCCTGGCGGACCTCCGCCACTCCCTGGTAGCCCATCTTCTTGAGGGCGCCATGGATGGTTTTGCCCTGAGGATCAAGGACGGTTGTCTTCAACATTACGGTGACATAGGCTTTCATGGATTGAATAGGATTATATCGTGAACAGCGCAGGCACCGGACTGGTCCAACTCTCCCGTAGCCCTCTAGGCAATCAACGCGATCGACGCGCCAAGTTCCAACAGCATTACTTCCCACACCACATCGTTTCCACGTCATAC
>DATMMY010000093.1:0-4408 GCA_035569515.1 Candidatus Solibacter sp.
CCGTGACAACTTGAGCACTCGCTGCGGTAGACCTCTTCGCCGCGTTTCGCCTGCTCGGTGGTGTACACGCCATCCCAGGCGGAGCGCGTCTCCGCAGGAGCCTGCGTCGCTTGCAGGTGCGTCCGCACGTGCGCGGAAAGCACGTAGTGATAAGACACGACCATCACCACCATTCCAATGGTCCCAAAGGCGATCCTGATGTTCATGCGATGGAGGGGTCCTCAAAGTTTTTAATCTTAGCAAAGAATTCACTGCGGAGAAGAACGCGAAAAATCGCGCACTGTTTTTTTTCGCAAATGCTTCATGTCATTTTCGAAGCCATGAAGCTGACTGTATTTTTCTCCGTGACCTCCTTGATTTTTTGGGTTTCCTCCGCGCCTCCGCGTCGGAGCCTGCCCTTGAGCGTAGCGAAGGGCGGTGAAACTGGTTCTTGATTGTCTCCGTATACTAATCGTGAAAATCTTGTTTTGGTTGCGGCTTGTCGCGCCGTTACCTTGTCGTGGATTTCAAAACACATCGTAGTACGGAGCACGGAGACGTGGAGAAAAACAAGATCGAAGCGCAATTGCGAGCTTCTGACTCGAACGAGGTGCAGGGAAGGGGTGCTAGGCTGCGACGATGAAGCGGTAGCCGGCGTCAAAGTTGCTCCACGTCAGTACTTCTCCGTACTTGCGTTGCCACGTTCCGTCCGTGAGGTCTTGGTTGAGGCGTTCCAACCCGCTCGCTACCTCCTCTTTATCCGCGAGAACAAACGGAGACATGCCGGCACGGACCTCAGGCTGCAGATACAGCTCCGGCCGTCTCCAACATGCTGCCAGAAATGCGTCGTTGAGATCTGGAGGGAGCGGGAAGGCGATATCGGTGACGATGCGTCCGGCCGCCTGGGCAAGCATTGATTTCACGTCTTTCAGGGGCTGAAAGGTCTGGTATGCGGACTGAAACATGCCGGGGAAATAATCTGCCAACCAGAAAGCGTGGCTGGCGCGAGGATCGAAGGTGAAGAGCACGATCGGGCCATTCTTCACCACCCTCGACATCTCGGCAAAAGAGGCAGTCAGGCTATTTAAATGATGGAGGGCAAGCACGCAAACCACAGCGTCTACACTTTTTGATGGCAAAGAGAGCGATTCCGCCGAAGCGTCGATCCAGGTGATGGCCGGATGCTCCTTGCTCTGGCTCCTCATTACGGCGGATGGCTCAATCGCTTTGACCGACCATCCTCTTTCTGCCAAAGCCAGGCTGTAGTTTCCGGTGCCGGCGCCGATGTCCGCCAGCGTTCCATGATTCGCGGGGCCGAGCAGCTCCGATAAGCGCTTCGCAATTCGCAGGTCAGCCGAGCGCGTTTTCGCGTATGAGACTCCGATTGAATCGAATAAAGGGTTATCAGTCACAGCTTCGCTGTTCGGTCCGTTCGTCATTATTTAAGTTTGTCAGTCTGCAAAATATCTAATTCAGTGTGCCAGCCATCATAGCGCGCAGATTCGCTGACCGGGCAGAGGTCTTCTTCATGGTTCCCAGGCATCGGATCCGACGATTCTAGTCCAACCACGGCATTTTGCATGAACTTCCGGCGGTCCCGGCACGTTCTAGAATCTTGCCAGAAAAAACATGCAACCGGGAGCAGCCTCCCATCGTATAGGTCTGTGAGCACTTGGACCGCAACCATGGAGGCAGGCTGATGGCGACTTTCTGGCAGGACATTCGTTATGGACTGAGGATGTTGTGGAAAAATCCCGGCTTCACCGTGATCGCCGTGCTGACGCTCGCGCTTGGCATTGGGGCGAATACTGCGCTCTTTTCAGTGGTAAATGGAGTCCTGCTCAATCCGCTTCCGTATCCGGAGCCCCACCAGCTCGTGGCGCTCTATTCGAAAACAGCCGAGTTCGAACAGAGTTCCATCTCCTATCCGAATTTTCTGGATTGGGAGACGAACAACCGGACCTTTGCCTCGCTGGCGGCCTTTCGCAACGACGCCTTCAACGTGACCGGCCAGGGCGAGCCTGAGCGCCTCCGAGGCTATATGGTCTCCGCAGACTACTTTCCCATGTTGGGCGTGAGTCCTGTGATTGGCCGTACCTTCCGCCGCGAAGAAGACCTGCCAGGCGCCGGCCCTGTGGCCCTGATCAGCGCCGGACTGTGGAAGCGCAAGTTTGGATCAACCGCCGATGTTTTGCAAAAGACCATGACGCTCAACGGCACGGGATATAGCGTAATTGGTGTGGTCCCAGCGGGTTTCCGCCTGTATGGAGATGCGGACGTGTTCGTCCCAATTGGCCAGTGGAACGATCCCACCTTTCGTGATCGCAGGGTCAGCATGGGCATGAACGCCATCGGCCGTCTGAAGTCGGCAGTCACGCTGGAGCAGGCGCGTTCCGACATGGCATCCGTCGCCAAGTCTCTTGCAGCGTCCTATCCGGAAGCCGATGCCGGCACCGGGATCACGCTCCTCTCTCTGAAGAGCGACATGGTGGGGGACATTCAGCCTTATCTGTTAGTGCTGCTCGGCGCCGTTGGCTTCGTTCTTCTGATAGCGTGCGCCAACGTGGCCAACCTGCTGCTTGCGCGGGCTACCGGACGCACGCGGGAATTTGGCGTCCGCATCGCTCTGGGCGCCAGCCAGGGGCGCGTGGTCCGCCAGCTTCTCACAGAAAGTGTCCTGCTCTCCCTCACCGGAGGAGCACTGGGTCTGCTGCTGGCATGGCAAGGCACGCGCGCAGTTCTGGCGATACTGCCGAACGCACTGCCTCGCGCCCATGAGATCTCCATGGACCTACAGGTGATGGTCTTTACTCTGGCCATCTCGGTTTTTTGCGGGATCGCTTTTGGCATGGCTCCGGCGCTCAGGACATGGCGTACGAATTTGCAGGAGATATTAAAGGAAGGCGGGCGTGGAGCGAGCGCGGGCCGGCATCGCGCACAAAGTATTTTCGTCGTTGTGGAAATGGCGATGGCCCTGGTGCTGGTGATAGGCGCAGGCCTGACCATTCGCAGCCTGGCCCTGCTCTGGAACGTGAATCCGGGATTCAATTCACGCAATGTACTGACCTTCTCAGTGGCGCTTCCGCCGTCGCTCGGCGACGATCCTGCTAAGATCCGCGCTGCTCTGCGCCAACTTCACGACCAGGTGAGGGCGGTTCCGGGCGTTGAGGCCGTCTCCATTGCTGGAGGCTCGCTGCCCATGACCGGGGATTCGGAGCTGCCGTTCTGGCTGGATGGACAGCCCAAGCCCGCAACCAATCAGGAAATGAATCTCTCGCTGTTCTACCTGGTTGAGGCGGATTACCTGAAAGCAATGGGTATCCCGTTGCAACGGGGCCGCTTCTTTACCGCCAGGGACAACGAGAGTGCTCCCAAGGTAATTGTGATTGACGAAAGCCTGGCCCGCAAATTCTTTCCTAATCAGGACCCCATCGGCAGGCGGCTTAACCTGGAACTCATTGGCAACCAGGCGGAGATCGTAGGAGTTGTTGGACATATCAAGCACTGGGGACTGGATTCGGAGGGTCACGAAACTATCCAGTCGCAGTTCTATATCCCATTTATGCAAATTCCGGACAAGTTCATACCCCTGGTGGCCCACGGCGTAAGCGTGACGCTGCGTTCCCAGGTTGCTCCCTTGTCCCTGGTCAGCAATGTCCGCCAGGTTGTTACCGGAATCAACAACCAACAGGTTGTGTACGGCGTCAGGACGATGGAAGGGATCGTCTCCGATTCGCTGGTGGCCCGCAGGTTCCTGATGGTGCTGCTTGGCGTGTTTGCCGTGCTTGCTCTGGTTCTTTCGAGCATTGGCATCTACGGCGTGATCTCCTACCTGGTGGGCCAGCGGACCAAGGAGATGGGTATTCGCATGGCGCTTGGCGCTCAACCGTGGGATGTACTGCGGCTGGTCGTAGGACAGGGAGCTAAGATGGCGGTTTTAGGGGTCGCGATTGGCTTGGTCTTTGCGTTCTGGCTCATGCGCTTTATGGTCAAGATGCTCTTTGGCATCAGCGCCCGCGACCCGCTGACATTTGCCGGAGTAGCGCTCCTGCTGTTGGTGGTTGCACTGGCAGCATGTTATGTCCCTGCCCGGCGGGCGACGCGAGTAGACCTGGTGGATGCTCTGCGCTACGAGTGATGTCGTTATGCCGTCCGATCACGAGAAGCCTTGCTCACGGTTGAGGGGGCTTGCAGCGCTTACTGGATGCTGCCCCAGAGATGATATCTATCCTTACGCCAATCAGTTTGGCATAGTTTGTGCAAGTCAGAGTAGCGGATTTTCGGGTTCACGTTCGAATGCCCCCGAAGTTCATGCACTTCCGCATTCCCGGTCACGCTACCAGTGGCAATTGCGGAGGCTGTTCCAGGCCACCATAATAAGTTTCCGGTGCGTAATTTTTGTTTTCAGGAGCTTGCATTGAAATTTTTG
>DATMMY010000094.1:0-10274 GCA_035569515.1 Candidatus Solibacter sp.
CCCTTCATTTAAGACTTTCCTGGAGTGTTCCACAAAATGATTAAGTTTCTGCAAAGCGGCAGCAAAACGACTAAATATCTCCTCGGCGGAATGCTGTTGATCCTGTGCGGTTCCATGGTGACATTTTTGATTCCCGGTTTCATGAGCGATTCAACGGTCAACGCCTCGAATACAGTGGCGTCGGTTGGCGGGCACAGCATCCAGATTGCGGATGTTCAGAGAGCGGCCGCGGACTTCGAGCAGCAGCAACGGCAAAGGATTCCCGAACAGTTTCGGTATCTCCTCAATCGGCAAGCGATCAGCCAGTTAACTCAGGATGCTGAGATCAGCTATGAAGCTGAGCGCATGGGGCTGAGGGTCTCCGACCAGGAACTTCAGGACACATTGCGCACCGGGCCCGACGCGCAGTTCTTTTTCCCCGGTGGCAAGTGGATTGGCCAGGAACAATACGAACAGCTTCTCCGTAATGCCGGCTTGACTCCAGAATCGTATGAGCGGAGGCTGAAGCTTTCGCTGCTTAAGCAGAAGATGTTCATCACCATCGTGGCGGGAATTAACGTTACCCCGGCGGAGTTGGAAAAGGCTTACAAGGAAGAGAACACCAAGATTAAGTTTGATTATGCGGTGATTACCCCGGATGATATTCAGAAGCAGATCAAGCCCTCCGACGCCGAATTAAAGGCCTTCTATACCGCCAACAAGGCGCGCTACGAGAACTCGATTCCGGAAAAACGCCAAGTGCGGTATTTCGTCATCGACCAGAAACAGGCCGAAAGCAAAGCTGCGGTCACTTCTTCCGATCTGCAGCAATACTACAACTCTCACGAAACCCAGTATCAAGTACCAGAGACCGTTAAAGTCCGCCATATCCTGATAAAAACACCCCTCCCAGGACCTGATGGCAAGGTGGACCAAAAGGCCGTGGACGCGGCTCGGGCCAAGGCAGAAGATCTTTTGAAACAGTTGAAGAACGGCGCGAATTTCGCCGAACTGGCCAAGAAGAATTCTGAAGATACCACCGCCAGCGTTGGGGGCGACCTGGGCTGGATCAAAAAGGGCCAGATGGTAGCTCCGTTTGAGAATTCCGCTTTCTCCATGAACAAGGGCCAGATGAGCGATCTGGTGCAGACCAATTATGGTTTTCACATCATTCAAACCGAAGACAAGCAAGATGCCCACCTGAAGCCGTTCTCTGAGGTCAAAGACGAAATTGAGAAGAAAGTGAAGCAACAGAAAGTGGGGGCCGCGTTAAACCAGATGGCTGATGCGGCACAGACCCAGGCCCGAGCTGAAAGCTTGGACAAAGCTGCGGCCAGCATAGGATCGCAGGTAGTCCAGAGTAATCCGGTCTCCAGGCAGGATTCGCTGCCGGGAGTTGGGCCTGCACCCGAGTTTATGCAAGGAGTCTTCAGCGCTGCGCCGAAATCCGGTCCCCAGTTTGCGCGTCTTGGGCAGGGCTATGCGGTCTTTGAAGTGACCCGGATCGATCCTCCGAAGACTCCGGCTTTTGAAGAGATCAAAGATAAGGTATCCACGGACTTCAAGGCCGATCAAACCAATGTTCTTCTCCAGAAGAAGGTCCAGGAACTGGCTGACCGAGCTCACGCCGAACATGACCTCCGCAAGGCTGCGAAGGAAGTAGGCGCGACAATCAAGACCAGCGATCTTGTCTCCGGGAAGGACCAGGTGCCGGACATCGGCTCCATGAGCGGCGCGGCAAGTGAAGCTTTCAAGTTGAAATCCGGCGAGATCACCGGACCTCTCACTGCGGGACGCAATGGCGTGGTCATTGCCATCACGGAGCGAAAGGAGCCCTCTCCGGAGGAGATGGCCAAGGGCTCGGACCAGGTTCGCATGCAGCTCATCCAGCAAAAGCAGCAGCAGGTACTGTCGCTGTTTATCGACAATCTTGATAGTCGTCTGAAGAAGGAAGGCAAGCTGAAGATCAACCAGGCTGTTTACAACAACCTGACGAATGGCCGAGGCTAATTCCGCATCTAAAATTGACCTATGTCATTTGAGCGCCTGGCTGGAATCCTTCTGCATCCCACTTCGTTGCCCTCGCGCAACGAGATCGGCGACTTTGGCCCGGAAGCCTACAAGTTTGCGGATTTTTTGTTCGAGTCCAAGCTGGGTTTGTGGCAGATCCTGCCTCTTTCCCCGCCCGGGTTGGGGAACTCTCCTTATTCCGCCATCTCCGCGTTTGCCGGCAACCCTCTTCTTGTCAGCCTGGATCGCCTGGCTGACCGGGGATGGATCGCCAGGGACCGGCTGAAACCATCCGCAGCATCCTCAGGCGGAAGCCGGATCGATTTCGACCACGTTAAGGCCACCAAGTTGCCCTTGCTCCGCGAAGCCGCACAGAATTTTCTGGAGCGAGGCAGCGACGACCGCAAGCGCTTCGAGAACTTCAAGCGCGAAAGTGCCTGGTGGCTGGAAGACTTTGTACTGTTTGACGTAATCCGCCACGTTCACCATGGCGACTCCTGGAGCGCCTGGCCCCGTGAACTGGCCGGACGCGAGCCTGCGGCACTGCACAAGTTTGGCGTCGAATACCAGCGCGAGCTGGAGGTCGAGCGTGCCATCCAGTTTGCCTTTTTTGAGCAATGGCGGGCGCTACGCCGTTACGCTGCGCAGCGCGGGATCAAGATCGTTGGGGATGTGGCCATCTTTGTGAACTACGACAGCTCCGACGTATGGCGCAATCCCGATCTTTTTTATCTTGACGATAAATTTCAGCCGACCATGGTCGCCGGTGTTCCTCCGGACGCGTTCAGCGCCACCGGACAACGATGGGGCAATCCACTCTACCGCTGGGACGTCTGCAAGGCGCGCGGCTATGACTGGTGGGTGCAGCGCATGTCCTGGGCGCTCGCCGTGTGCGATATTGTCCGGCTTGATCATTTCCGAGGGTTTGACAGCTATTGGGCGATTCCTGCCTCTGAGTCCACGGCCGTCAAGGGAAATTGGCAGCCGGGTCCTAAAGACGATTTATTTAAAGAATTGCGCAAGCAGCTAGGCGATCTTCCATTTATTGCGGAAGACCTTGGCATGATCACTCCCGAGGTCTACGCTCTGCGCGACCGCCTGGGGATTCCCGGTATGAAGGTCTTGCAGTTTGCCTTTGGCGATCCCGGGGCCCACATCTATCTGCCTCACAATTTCGAGCCGAACTGCGTCGTCTATACCGGCACCCATGACAACGACACGACCCCAGGCTGGTGGACCTCTGGAGCCACCCCGGAAGAAAAGCGCTCTGTTGGGGCCTACATGGGCGAAGCCCAGGATGGAATCCATTGGGCCTTCATTCGCGCGGCCTTCACCTCAGTCGCCAAACAGGCCATTGTGCCGCTCCAGGATGTCCTGGGCCTGGGAAGCGAGAGCCGCATGAACACTCCCTCGCACAGCGACGGAAACTGGGGCTGGCGTTTCGAATCCGGGGCGCTGAGGAAAGATCTGGCGGAAAAGCTGGCTATGCTATCTGCCGTAAGTGATCGTGTGCCTGCCCCGTCAGCGGCTGGACAGCAGCGCGACCGGGAAGTGCGCGAAGAGTTCGCGGCATAGAAGTGTCCGTCCGGCAGTGACCCTCACTCTTTCACCAGTAAATATGTTTTCCACAAACTCGGCGGTGCGGGAGGGTACGTGCAACTCCGTGCTCTCCCAGACCTCGCCCACGGGGGGAGTCGTGGCGCCTCCAGCCAAAACGTAACTGAGCCTGGGCACCGCGATGATCGCCAGACTGTTCTGGTGCTGGCGTGAGAAGGCGACAATGTGGTCGCCTTTCGGCCCGGTCGCGTGGAGTGGCGTGTAATCGCCAACCTGAAACAACTCCCGGTGATCTCGACGGAAGCGCAGGGCCTGCATGGTGGTCCAAAGCTTGATTCGTCCATCCTGGTAATCGGCCAGCAATTCGGCACAGAAGCTCGGTAGCGATCCCTTCTCGGCCCTGCGGTCCAGATCTTGCAGCATCCGCTCCCGCACAGAGTAATTCACGGGCCGGCGATTGTCGGGATCGACCAGGCTGAAATCCCACAGCTCCATTCCCTGGTAAATGTCCGGATTGCCGGGCGCGGTAATCATCAGCAACCGCTGCGCCAGGGAGTTCACGGCCCCAAACAATGCAATCACCGGGACCAATGCTTTGATTTGGTCCAGGAACGAATTAGGACGCTTCTGTGTGCCCGGGGTCAGGATTCTTTCAATGAATTGCTGAAGAGCTTCCACGTACGCCGGATCGTCATTGATCCAGCTCAAATTGACCTTGGCCTCATGTACGGCCTTGTTCATGTATTGCTTAATGCGATCAATGTAGGCGGCGCGGCCCTGCTCGCTGCTGAAATCGAATGGCCAGGAGCCAGCCAGCGTCTGGTAAAGAAAGTATTCTTCGTTCAGATCAGGCACGGTGCGGCCGTCAGCAAGCACGCGTTTACGGGTCCGGTTGACCTTGCGCCATTTGAACGCCTGCGAGGCCCAAAGCCGGGACATCTCTGAAAGCACATCCAGGCGGGCGCGGACATCTTCACTGCGCTTGGTATCGTGCGTAGAGGTGGCCAGCATGGAAAAAGGCCAGCGCTCCGCCCGCTTCAGGTTGCCTGCATGAAATTCCTCCACCGAGATGCCGAACTGTTTCGGCGATCCGCCGACTTCGTTAACGGCAATGAAACGGTTGTAAACGTAAGAGGCGGTGTCTTCCAGTCCCTTGGCCATGACCGGCCCGCTCAACTGCTGGAACTTCAGGGTGAAATAAAGTTTCCTGCGGTACAGCTCGGAGTGATCGTTGTCTTCCCGGTTCTTCAGCAGAAGGATGTCTCGGAGGAAGTCAAAACTGGCCGGCGCTTTATCGGGATTACGCCGCTTGGCCCTCATGATGGCTTCGACGATGTACCCACGGTCGCGATCCGTCATCTGCCCGCGCTCGTCAATGTAGGTACGGTAAACGGGGAAGCAGGCGATAGTTTCGCGGATTACGTCTCGCAGGGCCTTGCGGGTGAAATCGCGGGCGTAGCGGTCGGTGGTGGAGATTTCGTCGAGGATGTGGGCCAGCACGTTGACCTCACTGGCCAGCGAGTCGTGCATGATGAGCTTCTTGCTGTTGTAGATCAACGCGTCCACGTTGGGAGACAGCCCGGTGAAGCGCCGATAAAGGTTGGTAAAGAGCCTTTCATTCCCGCGGTCGATGAATATGCCGTTGACCAGGGTAGTGAAGTCGTAACCTGAAGTGCCGTCGACCGGCCATTCCTCAGGCAGGTCTTCACCCGGCTCCAGAACTTTTTCCACCACGGCGTACAAGGGTGCGTGCCGGTTCATCCACGGATATTGGCCGAATACCTGCTGTATCTCCAACTCAATGCCGTTTTCCGCCAACGGAGGTTTGGGTACAGCTCCCGCGCATTGGCTGGCGGCATAGAGCATTTGCAGGCGGACCAGGTATTGGCTTGGATTCAGGAGCCCGTCGCAATGGTCAATTCGCAGCCCTTGAATAGCATCCTCCGCCAGCAGGGTGCGCAGAAGCTGGTGCGTTTCCGCAAAGACATGCGCGTTCTCCATACGTAACCCGACCAGTTCATTCACGTCAAAGAACCGGCGATAATTGATCTCCTCGCCGGAAACCCGCCAGTGCGACAGCCGGTACACCTGGGCTTCCAGCAGGCGGTGCAGGCCATCAAAGCTGTGGGGATCACCCGGATGCCCGTTGAATTTCTCCACAGCCCTCTCCACCAAGGCGCGGATTTCGGGCGATTGCTGGATGAGCTTTTGCAGGGTCTCCGACAACGGACCAATGGCGCGGCGGCGTTGCCGCACCAGATCTCCTTCTGTGGTGCAGTGAGATGGGAGGTGGCGCAATCCGAAAAGCACGCTACGGAATTCCGGATGAGGCAGTTCACCGCCCCCAGGATCTCCGGCAGCTCCGTTTCCGGGAGATCCGTTAAAAAAGATGAGTGGAATCGTCTGGGGATCAATGGGGAGCTTGTTGTCGAAGTACTCAATGTGGAAGCCTTCCTCGTCAAGCACCAGGCGTATTTTTCCTGCCTCCAATTCGGCTCCGTATTGGTCGCCCAGGATCGGCAGTAAGAGTTTGTTGTGCAATTCCGCCTTAAGCGGCTTCCAGTCAATGTCGAAGAACCCGGCGAATTCTGAGGCCCGTCCATTGGCCAGCACGTCTCTCCACCAGATGTTGCTCCCCAGGCCGACTCCCATGTGGTTGGGGACAAAGTCCAGGATCTGCCCCATGCCGTAGTTTTTTAGCTCGCGCACCATGGCCCGAAAATCCTCATGGCTGCCCACCTCCGGATTGAGCGTGTTGTGGTCCGTGATGTCGTACCCATGAGAGCTGCCCACGCGGGCCTTGAGGACGGGAGACGAGTAAACGTGCGAAACGCCCAGAGCATGGAGGTAGCCGATGATCCGCTCGGCATCTGTGAACTTGAAACCCGAATTGAACTGCAATCGGTAGGTAGAGAGCGGGCGCACGCTCCGCTTGTGCGCAGCCAGCCTGTCCAGGCACTCCGAGATGCCGCTGGATTCGGAAATAATGATTTCTGGGGCTGATCGCATGAAATCGCAAACGCTGGGACTTCAGAATCCAAGTTCTCATCCTTAGATGCAGTCTTAAAGGGGTGCAGCCACGCATTTAGCAATTGGCAATTAGTAATTGGCCAAACAACCCAACGCTGAAAGCCACATTTGGACCAGGATAAAGTGCCGGGGCTGAATGCTGATTGCTAAATGCTGAGTGCTTCCCTTTACTAAACCATAAGGAACAGTTGACAATGATTAGTGAGAACAGGAGCAGAGAAATCATGCTAGCTACCGGTGAACTGATTCGAATGATGAACTACGTTGATGATATTGCCGCTACGGCCCGCCGCATCCAGGCGGGTATTCAGGGAATGACCGAGGACGAGCGCCGTCGTCTGTCCGAGTACATGAGAAAGTCAGACCCGAACTTCATCAAGATGCTGGAAGCCCTGGAGAAATCCTGACCATTGGAGAAGATCTGATCGTGCCCCCAATCCGGACAGTGGCTGTGATTGGCGCAGGCGTCATGGGTTGGGGTATCGCCCACGCGGCGGCACTGGCCGGCTACCGAACAATTCTGGAAGACATTGTGCCTGCCAGCCTGAGAAAGGCGAAAACCGAGATCCGCGCCCATCTGAACAAGGCGGTAGAGCAGCGCAGGATTGAAGGACCGGAAGCGGATGTGGTTTTTTCCCGCATCGAATACGTCTCCACAGTGGAGGAGGCCGCGCGCCAAGCCGACCTGGTGATAGAGGCCGTGCCTGATGAGATGGAATCCAAGATCGAGATATTTACCCTGCTCGATAAGGTTTGCAAGCCGGGAACCATTTTGGCTTCCAACACAGCATGCATGAGTGTGACGGAAATGGCATCGGTCACTTACCGCGCGTCCCAATGCCTGGGCATGCGTTTCTTCAATCCAGTCGAAAGCATGAAACAACTGGAAGTGGTACGCGCCCTGGAGACCGATGAAGCAACCATCGCTGCCTGTATCGAAGTAGGCCGTCGTATGGGGAAAGAGGTGGTGATCGTGGAGGAAGTTGGGTGATCGGGTGATCGGGTGATCGGGTGATCGGGTGATCGGGTGATCGGGTGATCGGGTTTGAGATTTGTCTGGACTCCAAGAGTTGCCTATCGCTGAAAATATTTCGTGCAAATGCCAGTCGATCTAGGCTAGAGCGTTTTCAGAGTTGCTACATCCCAGATCTCGGTGGAAGAACGGGCCTTTAGGCCCGCGTTAACATGCAAGAAACAACGGGCTTTAGCCGGCTTTAGCCTGGTGGCATTGCAGCTCGTTGAGCGCCCGGAATACACCAACGCGGAAAAATGCTCTAAAGGCTAAGGGCTAAGGGCTAACGGCTAAGAACTAATGGCTAAAAGCTAAGAACTAATGGCTAAAAGCTAAGAACTAAGAACTGTTTCCGGAGGATTTGTGAGGTGGATCGTTGCGCTTCTGGCCTTACTTGGCTTGCTGGCTTCTGCGGCTGCGTTGCGGGAGCATTACCGGACCGATACTTCACCCTGCAGCATCAATGACAAATGGGACTGTGGCACGGTCAACCATAGTCCTTATGCGGTTTTCTTGCATGTCCCCGTTGCCGATATCGGTATTGCCGGCTATCTCCTGTTGGGTATCCTGGCCCTGAAGAGAGCATGGCGGACGGCCCTCGTGGCTGCCATTGTGGGCTTGGGATTTTCACTCTATCTTACTAACATCGAAGCCACGAAACTGCTGGTGTGGTGCATCTATTGCGTGATTTCGCTTGCCATAATTTCGTTGATAACCCTGTTGAATCTGGTCATGGCGGTTAGAAAGAACCCAAAGCCAGCCACACCGACTTCGGGGCCGCTCTAAATTCGTGCATTCGCGTGAACTCGGGCTAAATCGATTTTCGGTTCACTTGAGACACCACGCTAGGAGCTAGAAGCTAGTGGCTAGAAGCCAGTCTTGCTTCCTCCACGCGGCAGGCTTTAAACTCATCACCCACCATGACCAAAGCTCTCTTGCCCATTCAAGCGATCGCTCGCAAACTTCAACTGCCTGACGCTTATTTCGAACCCATCGGTACCTCGGGCGCCAAGGTGAAATTGGATCTCCTGAACGATCCGGCATTCCCGCGCCGAGGCAAGCTGATCCTGGTAACAGCAACCACGCCTACCACCTCCGGAGAAGGCAAGACGGTCACCTCCATTGGACTCACGCAGGGCCTTGATCGCATTGGCAAGAAAGTTACGATCACATCTCGTGAACCATCGCTTGGCCCCGTGTTTGGAGTAAAGGGTGGCGCGGCTGGCGGAGGCATGTCGCAGATTGAACCGAGCCAGAAGATCAACCTGCACTTCCACGGCGATTTCCACGCGATCACCTCTGCCCACAACCTGCTGGCGGCGCTGGTGGATGCCCACCTGTTTCACGGCAATGACCTGGATCTTGATCCCGATGAGATCACCTGGCCCCGCGCAATGGATATGAATGACCGGGCATTGCGCCACATTGCGGTGGAACTGGGCGGCAAAAAAAACGGAGCGGGCCGCCATACCGGTTTTGTGATTACGGCAGCCTCTGAAGTCATGGCGATCCTGGCGCTGGCTAACAGCCGCGAGGACCTGAGAAGACGGCTGGATTCCATTGTGATCGGTGTCTCGCGCAAAGGGCGTCCGGTAAAAGCGTCGGACCTGGGAGCCGCCGGAGCCATGAACGCCCTGCTCACCGAGGCCATTCTGCCGAACCTGGTTCAAACCACCGAAGGTACTCCCGCGTTTGTCCATGCCGGACCGTTTGGAAATATCGCGCACGGAACGAGCAGCGTCATCTCCCACGACATAGCCCTTCGCCTTGCCGACTATGTTGTCAACGAAGCGGGATTCGCCGCCGATCTGGGCGCGGAAAAGTATTTTGACATCGTAATGCGCTCTTCGGGTATTGCTCCCTCGGCTGCGGTGCTGGTTACCACAGTACAGAGTCTCCGTGCACAGGGAGAGGGCGACCTTGAGAAAGGCTTCCCCAATTTGGCCAAGCATATCCAGAACCTGCGCCGCTTTGGCGTTCCCATCGTGGCAGGCATCAACCGCTTTCCCAATGACACCGAGGCTGACCTGCAACGGATTGTGGACTACTGCGCCGCCAACGGAGTTACCAGCTCCATGAATGAGGCCTTCGCCAAAGGCGGCGCGGGAGCAACCGACCTGGCCCAGAAGGTGGTCGACGCGATCGACAAGAATCCGAATCCCGCGGTGCAGCCCATCTATGCGCTGGAAGAATCTTTAGAAGACAAGATCAGCAAGGTGGCGGTTGGCATCTACGGAGCCAACGGGGTGAACCTGAGCGATCAGGCCCGCGCCAGGCTGAAGCAGTTTACCGATTGGGGTTTTGGCAAGTTGCCGGTGTGCATTGCCAAGACCCAGTACTCGCTCTCCGATAATCCCAAGCTGATGGGCGCGCCCACCGGGTGGACGCTGAATGTGACCGACGCTTCACTCTCCGCCGGCGCTGGCTTTGTAGTGGTGATCGCCGGCAACATGATGCTCATGCCCGGCCTGCCCAAAGTCTCTCGCGCCGCGAGCGTGGACGTGAATGCCTCTGGGGAGATCATCGGCATTTAAGTACCAGCGTCCAGCAGTATTTTCACGCCGGTTGGAGGTCTTTCCTGTGGGCAAGTTCGGCAAGAGCGCCACGCACCGATTCTTCCGTCAAGCTGGGATATGCGTCCACAATTTGAGGAATAGTCATGCCTGCGGCGAGCGACTCGAGAATA